>CAZNET010000652.1:0-1502 GCA_964571885.1 uncultured Pirellulales bacterium | reverse complement strand
GAGGTTGGAGACAATCCAGGCTGGCTTGGTTTGGCTGCCTGCTTCACCGGAATGATCCCTTTTATTGGTCCTGTTGCACAAATAGTATTGGTATGTATAGTATATCATGGCGTTTCGAGAACTTTTGGAAAAGGGGTCCTATTCACAATTGGATTATTATTCCTTCCGTATATCTTCTTTCCCATTCTGGCTTTTACGGATTGATTGTATTGCTTTGTTAAAAATTTTCATGAAAAAAATACTGACACATCAAGAACGAATCTTGTTGCGACACCATCTAATTCAACAATGATACTTACGCCCCTATCAAAATTCCCTTTTAGTTTGCGATCGATAGAACGGCGATACCAGCAATTTCTTATCTTATGGTTCCGTCTATTCTTAAGACCATGAGATTGCTTTCCCGATATATCGCGACTCGCGATGAAATCTTTCATTTTTTAAGATTCTTGATTTGAGCTTAAGTAAGATACTGATAATCCGGTTTTTGTGACCTTTTTTGACAAAATAATATCCGAAGCAATTTTATTAATTTTGAAAATATATTGATAAATTCATTGTCCGTAAGCCGCAGGACCGATATAATAGTGTAAAATTAAGAAATCTTAAAGTGAAATGACTAAGTAGAACGCTGAAACCGCAGAACCAGCGTTAATGATAGAGAGCGGACTCTCTCCTACCATTGCCGTTATTTCTGGAAATCTGCGATCAAAACTTATTTACGGGATATAACGGTGTTAATTTCCAATAAGCCCTCGCTTAGGATAGGAAATCTGGAAATCTCTCCGCCTATTATCCAAGGCGGCATGGGGGTACGAATCTCGCGAGCCAATCTCGCTTCAGCAGTTGCTAACGTTGGGTGTGTCGGTGTTATATCTACAGCCGGTATCGGTACATATGAAGATTCAAAAAATTCGTTTTCCCAGGCTAACTGTCGGGCCATAAGAGAAGAAATCAGAGCGGCTCGATTAAAAACAAACGGCATTATTGGCGTAAATATTATGGTAGCGCTGTCTGATTATGAAGATTTAGTCAAAACCTGTTCAGAAGAAAACGTCGATATAATCATCTCAGGAGCCGGACTGCCCCTGGATCTACCCAAATATACTCAAAACAAAGATATCAAACTCATCCCGATCGTCTCTTCCGTAAGGGCTTTTCAAATCATCTATAAACGCTGGGTTAAACATTTCAACAAATCACCGGATGCAGTGGTTGTCGAAGGTTCCAAAGCGGGAGGCCATTTAGGATACAAGCATGACGATTTAGTGAATGATGAAGCAACCAACCTGGAACAGACCGTACGCGAAGTTGTCGCTTTTGCAAATTCATGCGATCCCCGAATTCCGGTGATTGCTGCAGGAGGAGTTTTTGACGGCAGCGATATTGCCCGGTTTTTGACGCTGGGTGCGAGCGGCGTTCAGATGGCGACTCGGTTTGTGTGTACCGATGAATGCGATGCACACATCAATTTTAAAAAAGCATATTTAAACGCAACCGCC
>CAZNET010000651.1:0-1506 GCA_964571885.1 uncultured Pirellulales bacterium | reverse complement strand
GGCATCGGTCACCTGCATGTGCAATACCGAAAGCGATTCAGTTAATTTGATCCCGGAAAGGAGCAGGGTCGCCATTTCACGGGTGAAATCGATAAGCAGTTTTTTTGTATTTCGTTTGGCAAAGACAGCAAACAGACGGGATTTTACCTGCGTTTCTTTCGCAAGTTCTGCAATTTCGGTCGGATGGATGTTACGTATCCTCAGTTGTTTGCGAGCGGCATAAGCGCTTTCGGCGGTAACCGTGCCCTTTGTTTTTTTGCCGGTCGAAGCGATCGCTGTATATTGATAACGTGGCATATTACATCACATCCGCTTGAGTAACTCTTAACACTTCTGCTATCGTCGTGCTTCCGTTCAATACCTTTCTTGCTCCGTCCATTCGAAGGGTTTGCAGACCGGCGTCGAGCGCGGTCTTTTTAATGACACCGGCGCTTTCCCTGCGATAGATCATATCCTGTATCTGCTCGTTGACAAGCAGCAATTCATAAACACCGGTTCGCCCCCGATAGCCCGTCTGAAAACATTTATCACAGCCGGCCCCGACATAAAATTTGTGTTCTTCGATGTTTTCGGCGTCACCGAGTCCCAGTTCGCGAAGCTCCCTTTTGGACGGATGATATTCCTGTTTGCAGTGGGGACAGATCCTTCTGACGAGGCGCTGGGCCATCGACGCGATCAGCGACGAACTGACCAGATACGGCTCAACACCCAAATCGAGGAGCCTGCTGATGGCACCGGCCGAATCGTTGGTATGCAGCGTACTGAACACAAGGTGGCCTGTTAGTGACGACTGGATCGCCATGCGGGCGGTCTCGACATCACGCACCTCGCCGACCATGATGACATCCGGGTCCTGACGCAGCACATGACGAAGGGAATTCGCGAAATTCATTCCCTTTTTCGAGGCGACCTGCATCTGACTGATGCCTTCGAGCTGATACTCGATCGGGTCCTCGATGGTCATAATATTTTTTTCCGCCGAGTTGATGCGATTCAGGCAGGCGTACAGGGTGGTGCTTTTGCCGCTGCCGGTCGGTCCGGTGACAAAAATGACACCGTGTGTCCGTGACAGCAGCGAGTCGAATATCTGGAGGTCTTCGCCGCTCAAACCAAGCTCGTTCAGACCGTACAGTGCGGCACTTTTATCCAGTACACGCAGGACGCTTCGCTCGCCGTAGCTGGTCGGCACCGTGCTGATACGCAGGTCGATCTCTCGCTGTCCGAGCCTGACCGTACAGCGGCCGTCCTGCGGCATCCGCCGCTCCGCGATATCCATGCCCGCCATAACCTTGATACGGGAAACGACCAGCGATAAAACATTGCGGTTCAGACTGAGCGTGTCATACAGAATACCGTCGATGCGGTAGCGAACCTGGACTTTTGTTTCAAACGGGTGAACGTGAATGTCACTTGCCCGAAGCTGCAGCGCGCGGAATAAAATATCATTGACCAGCCTGATCACCGGCGGACGATTGACAACATCCAGAAGGTCGTCCGAGGCAACCA
>CAZNET010000650.1:0-1507 GCA_964571885.1 uncultured Pirellulales bacterium | reverse complement strand
TTGCCATGGCAGACCAGTATGCCAGTTCGACAAACTCTCGTCAAAACAGGGAATTGTATTTCCTGATGCTGTACGACTGCTATGGCGGCGAAACCAAGGTTTTGAACTGCCCCACACAGGAAGGCGCCGAGTCGGATGCCAGATCACAAAAAATCATTTTTGAAAAGAACCAACTCAACGGTGCTAATAAAAAGGCCAATGCCTACGCCGCCTCAAGTGATCTGGAAGAAGTCGAAGCTCTTGTCGGTTACGGTATGAATAACTGGTGTACCTATAATCCCAAGCCTGTCTGGGATACCACCCAATATTACGGCTCTGGAGCCGACGGCGGCGGCTGGGCGGAGCTTTCCTGGAAAAAGGCGGACGTGCCGGACGCGGAAACCATCCCGGTACTGGGCGGCGACTGGTGGCACGCAGCCAGACCTTATGCCAATCAGGAACCCATTCAGTATCCTGAAGAGCAGGGACATGGTGTAAACCGCTATGTCAGGGACCGCCATGACGGGTACAATATGGTGCTTTACATGGATTGGCACGTCGATAAAATCACGATGAAGGAACCCTGGATTCTCAACTGGCATCGGGAATGGTTGAACGATATCTGCGACGAGCAATTACCCGACTGGCCCTTCTGGATGGTCAGGATCGAAGATCCAAAACTGCCTTGCTTAAATTAAAATCAATGAATAAAGATAGTGAAAAGGCTAACTTTCAAATAGTTGGCCTTTTTTAATAAATCTGGCTGTGACCATTCGACATAATATTTCGGCAGTTCAGAATTAATCTGTCAAGCTAAAGGTATATGAAAAAATTCGGCTTGTTTAAAAATCCCAAAGGATTTACTCTGATCGAGCTGTTAGTCGTCATTTCGATTATCGCCCTTTTATTAGCTATTCTGGCACCGGCATTGAGCAAAGTGAAAATGATGGGCTATAATATCGCCTGCAAGGCCCGGCTGCATCAACTGGGCTTTTGTTTCGAGATGTATATAAATTCCAATGACGGGTATTTCATGGGGCATGGCTTTGCTATGGCGGATAAGTATGCCAATGCAACAAATTATCGCCAAAACAGAGAGTTGTATTTTCTTGTCATGTACGACTGTTACGGCGGTGAAACAAAGATTTTGAACTGCCCCACCCAGGAAGGCGCCGACTCGGACGCGAAAGAACAGAAAATCATTTTTGAAAAAAATCAGTTAACCCAATCCGGCCAAAAAACCTATGCCGGCGGTGCTTCAGGCGAATTAGAAGAAGTAACTGCCAGAGTCGGCTATGGTTTGAATGACTGGGTTACTTATAATCCCAAACCTGTCTGGGATACCGTTCAGTATTACGGCTCGGGAAGTGACGGCGGTGGCTGGGCGGAACTCTCCTGGAAACGAGCGGATATGCCGAATGCGGAAACCATTCCGGTACTGGGCGGAGACTGGTGGATTGCAGCGAGGCCCTGGGCCAATCAGGAGCCCATTCAGTATCCTGAAGAGCAAGGACATGGTGTAAACCGC
>CAZNET010000649.1:0-1508 GCA_964571885.1 uncultured Pirellulales bacterium | reverse complement strand
AGATTAACCCCTGTGCCGCCGAAAACATTTTCGCCTTCCCACTTAATGATCCAGGGATCTTTTGTTCTAAGTTGAAACGCCTTGAGCTGTTCTTTCATTTGCCTTAGGATTTTCTGGTGGTCGAAACTATCCACCAGGTTAATTGTTTCATCCGGATCTTCTTTTAGATCATAGAGTTCAAATTCAGGGCGATGTATAAATGCTTTTACGGTTCTTTTGCCGTAGAATTTTTTACCGGAACGGATAACTCCCTGCCAGGTCGGGCTGTGCCATAGATCGGATGCAAATGGAAACTCCTGCTCATAAGCGATATTCCAAATCAGCTTATATCTTCTTTGCCTGACAACGCGCATAGGATAATACATCGTAACTTCATGAAAGGTGTGTGAGGCATACGTGACATCCCAGCCGCTTGGTTTTTCCCGGTCAATAACAGATTTGAACGATTGGCCATGAAATTCATTTTTCTGCTCTAAGGCACCGGCAAAATCGAGTATTGTCGGCGTCAGGTCCGCCCAGTTTATCATCGCGTTGCATGTAATCCCTCTTCTGGTTTGCCATGGTGTTCTGATAATACAGGGCAGCCTGATCCCGGGCTCATAAACGGTCGTTTTTGCACCCGGAAAAGCGATACCGTTATCTGAAATGTAGATGATTACGGTATTGTCATATTTTCCTGATTTTTTGAGAATATCAAAAAGGCTGCCGAGTCCCTGATCGATCCTTGAAACCGATTGATAATACTGTGCTAATTCGGCTCTGCATTCTGGAATATCCGGCAGAAAAGATGGAACGATCACGTCATCAGGATCGTAAGCGACGGTTTCAACACCTGGATAACCTTGCTTTTTGTTTCCAAATGGATTGGGTTTGTTATAAGGTTCGCTTTTGAAGGGAAAACCGCGATGGGGATCGTCCGTACAGAAATACAGAAAGAAAGGCTGATTGTTTTCATTTGATATAAAATCGCTGCATTGCTGCGCCATTTCAACCGTATTGCGGGGGTCGGCTTCCAAGGTCACATCGAACGCGTAAACGCTTTCCGGAGCAAGATGATATTTACCGATTCGAGCGGTTCTGTAACCTGCCTGGCCAAGTAGAACCGGCAACGATTTAACGTGTTTGTAGGTACTGAAATGATGATAGTCGTGCGCATGACCATAATGGCCGGTGGCATGATTGTATTGCCCGATCAGAATAACCGATCTGCTTGCACTGCAACTGGCGGAAGTACAAAAAGCGTGGGTGAAAATAGTGCCTTCTTCAGCAAGTTTATCCAGATTGGGCGTCTTAATAACAGGATTTCCAAAACAGCCGGCCGCGTCGAGACCGTGGTCATCTGTGACAATTAATAAAATATTAGGCTTTTTTGGGGGGACAGCCGACACTGCAGTAGGGAAATAAATATTACTCAATCCGGCCGCGGTACCTGAAGCGGCAAGGTATTTCAAAAAATTACGTCTTGATAATTGTTTATCAATCATGACACACCTAATTTATTAATAAAT
>CAZNET010000648.1:0-1516 GCA_964571885.1 uncultured Pirellulales bacterium | reverse complement strand
AACTATTCCGTCAATTTCATATGCCAATTGTTCTCTTTGCTGAGCCATTTTCTCATGGTAGTCGCGCATTTTTTTGAGGGAAGATGTTTTTTCGTTATGCGAATCTGTCTTTAAACCCCATTTGGCCAACTGCCGTAGAGTTGACCAATGCGATTGAGGTGTAAAATCTTCTATTTGGAGTATTTCATAAAATATAATATCAAGCGGCTTATCAGCGACATTTTTCGGGTCCAACTGCCTGACGATACCCGCCGCGGCGTTACGCGGATTGGCGAAAGGTTCCTGGCCGTTTTCGATTCTTTTTTTGTTCAATTCGGTAAAATCCGATTTAGCGAGAAAAACCTCACCGCGAACAGCAAGCAGCGAGGGTATTTTATCGTCTTTTTGCAGATGTAACGGAACCGCGTGAATTGTTTTGAGATTTTCCGATATATCTTCACCGGTTTGACCGTCACCGCGTATCGATCCGACTTTGAACTGGCCTTTTTTGTAAACGATTTCAACAGAAAGGCCGTCAAATTTAGGTTCTAAAGTGTATTGAACTTTTTTACCATTGCTGTTTTTTTTAACAGAATCGGCAAAGCTCTTTATTTCCTTTTCCTCCAGTGCCGCGTTTAAGCTGAGCATAGGACGTGTATGTTTGGCTTTTTTGAGCTTATCCACCGGCTCGGCGCCGACGCGTTTTGTTGGAGAATTTGGTGACTGAAACTTCGGAAAGGCATCTTCGAGCTCCTGCAGCCGTTTAAATAATTTATCATAGGCTGCGTCAGATATCTTCGGCTGATTTTTTACATAATAAAGATAATCATGGTAGTCGATGCCCTCTCTCAGGGCTTCGATCTGTTCTTTTGCCTGCTTTTCATTCAGCTTGTCCGGACTTTTGAATTTCGTCGGGGGATTTTTTTTGAAATCCATTTGTTACTCTCTTTTCAATAATTTTTTGAGTTGCGTAATCGATTTTGTATTAATAACGTCACCCGATTCCAGCCAGCCCCGCCTTGCCTGGCCGATACCAAATCGCATATAATTTAGGTGGTCTGTTTGGTGAGCATCCGTAGAAATCACTACTTTGACACCGATATCCTTTGCCATTTTGCAGTGAATGTCGTTCAGATCCAGTCGGTCAGGGTGGGCATTCAATTCCAAAATACAGCCTTTGTCTTTGGCCGCCCCGGCGATCTTTTCCATATCCAGATCATAAGGACTTCTCTCATTGATCATCCTGCCGGTAGGATGGGCGAGAATATTAAAATAGGGATTATCCATGGCTTTAATAATACGGTCGGTTTGTTTTTTCTTTGAAAGCTTAAATTTGTAGTGAACCGAACAGACCCGAATGTCGAGTTCTTTCAGGACCTCGTCGGGCAGATCCAGGCTGCCGTCATCAAGAATATCGACTTCGGTCCCTTTTAAAATCGTAAAATCTTTAAGCTTGTCGTTTATCTTATTTATTTCTTCGATCTGTTTTCTGACTTCTTTTGGTGCGGCATAAGTATGCCTATGTGCATTTGCAATG
>CAZNET010000647.1:0-1516 GCA_964571885.1 uncultured Pirellulales bacterium | reverse complement strand
TCCCAGCGGTCTTGTTTGAAATGATAGACGCTGAGATGATCATCGGTGAAATCCCATTCCCCTTTCCACCGGCCCGGTGAAATATAAACCCTGTCACCGATAACCACCGCAGAGGTATGATTTCGAGATCTCGGCATTTTTGCGTATTTGTCGGACCATGAATCGGTTTCGGGATCATAAACCTGCGTTTCTTCACCGTGACCGGAGCCGGATTTAAAGGTCATTCCATCGGTTCCGGAAAAAATCCAGATCTTCCCGTCGTAAACACAGGCCGACGTGGCCCAGACCGGATGAAGCAGTTTCGCTTTTTTGGTCCAGGTCTTCTTTTCAATATCATACTCGAAGAGTTGATCCGAGATGCCGCCGATCTTGATTTTATCACCGTGTTTATTGATGCCTCCGATGATATAGATTTTGCCGTCCATTGCCGCTATCGCGGTATGATGCAGCGTCACCGGCAGGTCGGGCAGTTTCTCCCAGCGGTCCTCTGCGATGATGTAACGGATGAAATTCTTCGTCGGCGGATACTTCGAGTTGACCATCCCGCCCGGCACATAGATCGCGCCTTCATAGGCCACACACGGCATTTCCTGGATATCATCCGGCATATCCGCCAGCTTCGTCCAGCGCCCGTGAGACACGACCTCCGCATGAACAGGGATTATTAAAACGATAAACGTAAACAGAAATAACAAAAGTTGTTTCATGACCGAGTACTCCTTAATGAACCTGTCTATTTACTGTCGTAATATAAAATTCCAGAGTTTTTGTCAAAACAAATTCTGAGTTGGTCAAATACCGATCTATAGTTTTACCGATGAACTTCAAGATAAAATTCATGATCGCGGTAAGTATCCACATCCGGATACCCTTCGGTTGTGGGGCTGAGGGAATACCGGTCATCAGCGATAAACAGTGATTGCTCTATGAGCCGATTGTTAATGTCACTTTCAACAGGTGGTTGTTCGTTTGGTATCATTCTTGGGGGCACGAGACCGCTGCCTTCCCGCCGGATCGCCCAGCCGCCGTGATATAAATTGGATGCGTCAGTCAGCGAAGGGGCCGCCGGTGACGAAGCGGCATTGTGATTGGCCAATGTAAAGGCCCTCTGCCGGGCCGGCTGTTCGAAACCGATCATAAAAGCATACTGCTTACCCGCTTGGCAGATGATTTCGTCTTCGCCGACAAGGTCCCACCGCATATACACTAACATGCCGTCGCCGTCGATCGGATTATCGTTCATGTCACGGGTCGCTGTAATATCCGGAAAAATGCCGTTTTTGACGATCCGAATCGTTTTGTACTCAATGCCTTCAATAAAATCGTCACAGCGGTGATTGTCCGAAAAGCCGTGTTTCGCCTTTGTCTCCTTCGGTGTCCTGTTATCGTTGATACGCGGTGTCCCCGTGACTTCGAAAAACTGGATAAATACCTTCGATCCGGGTGCGCCTGCTTTGACGGCGCTTTGTGAAGGGCCGGTCCGCAGCACGATTGCGTCAAGGCGAAAGTCGTTCTC
>CAZNET010000646.1:0-1516 GCA_964571885.1 uncultured Pirellulales bacterium | reverse complement strand
GTACTGTTGCGGATTCGGTATTCTTAGCAGCCGAAGCTGCAGAAACAGGAATGTCAGTTCAGCAGGCTTTATTAATGGGAATAGCTATTGCCGTTGGTGCCTGGGTAGCGGGAAAACTAATTGGACTTGTTGCAGAATTTGTAAGTGATATCATTAGCCGTGGTATCGGCCGTCTTGCAAGAGGTTTTGCTCAAATTGGCGATGATGTGGTCATGCCGGGTACTTTTCTTCAGAGATCCGGAAGGCTGGTACCAGGCAACCCCGGTGTTGTTACTGGCGGCAGTTCGGGAACATTAAGATATCGCTTACTTAGAGCTCAGGGATTAGACGTTCCAGCCAGACTGCCGGGATGGCAGGCTCATCATATAATACCATGGGAAATGAGAAACCATTCTGTCATCAAGAGAATAGGAATGGATTTTGACGATGCTACAAATGGAATATTTTTAAGAGAATCAAAGCATTTTAGTAAACATTCTAATTATAACAGAGCGATGAATCGTGCACTTGATGATTTAAGTGGATTAACTGTTGACGAACAGATAAATCGTGTTTATGGTATTCAGTGTAATGCGACTGAGAAGTTGCTCGAAGATCAATCGCTTCGAGGTGCTAAAATTGCGTCAGAAGATCAATGGTATCGATGGTTAACGAAACAATTCTTTTAAAGGTAAAAATTAATGGAATCATTTAATGATTATCGAGAACAGGTGCGAGAAATTTTAGATTTTGCATACTCTGATAAGTTACTATCTGGTGGAATATTACCAGAAGGCATTAAAGCTAGGGTAATCCACTCTTTAAGAGAAATTCCATCACAAGACGATTACTATGAACGGGGAGTAAAGTATAATTGGGATGACATCATTTCAACAGTTGATGGAGAAATTTATCGTGTTGAGATGGAAAAATGGCCTCAAAGTTACCCATTTAATAAATTCACCGAAATGATACAAAACGAACTATGGGAAAATTTAGGAAAATGTTTTAATGAAGAGTATGTGGAATTTGGAGTTGATTGCTATGTTGTTGGTTTTTTTGTTGAATTTATTCATTGTCGATTAGTAATGGGTAAATCAAATGAGTTTTATGAAACACTTTTCAAAATTTATCAATCCGGAGGATATCCTTGCGGCTGGGAAGGCAACTATCCGGATGGTCGATTAATTGTTTATTATCCCAAGAAATAAATAGTTCCTACTAATAAAACATCACAAAATCTGAAAAAGTGAACTTTCAGTTTTTTACAGGAAGTGAATCTCGTCGAAATGTAACGTTTCTAACTTCATTTTTTTAAGAATCCGTCACCTATGACTACAACCTGCAGAACCGGTTGAGCAGAATTACCAAAACCGAGGCCGGCAGCAATGTCGCCGATATCACCGAGTACAAGTACAATCCCCGCGGCATCCGTGTGGCGGCGTATCACTATACCAAGACCGGAACGGATGCACCGGTGCTCGATGAGGTTATAACCTATCTGATCGATGCGTATAATCATACCGGCTATGCGCAG
>CAZNET010000645.1:0-1527 GCA_964571885.1 uncultured Pirellulales bacterium | reverse complement strand
GCTCCGCGGGCACAGGCGGGCAAATCCCGTTATGTAAAATGGATGCGCTATGCACTGGAGAAGACGGAGGATCTGACGATCATCGAGGCCATGGCAACCGACATTCTCGAAGATAATGACAGGGTGACAGGTATCCGGTGCGGTCAAACGGTTTATCATGCGCCAACGGTGATCGTAACGGCAGGGACGTTTTTGCGGGGGTTGATGCATATCGGCGCCGAAACCTTCGAGGGCGGACGTGTCAACGAGCCGGCCAGTGTGAGATTATCCGAGTCACTTGAGCGAATGGGATTAAAACTCGAACGGCTCAAGACGGGAACACCGGCCCGTTTGGATGCATCGACGGTCGATCTGGACAAACTGGAAGTTCAGCCCGGCGACAAGGAGCCCGCGGCGTTTTCATTTCTCAACACAGGGATCGACCGTGAGCAGATCCCGTGCTGGATCACCTATACTAACGAGCGCATTCACAAACTGCTGCGTGACAACCTGGACCGGGCACCGCTGTATTCGGGGCAGATCCAGTCAACCGGGCCGAGGTATTGTCCGAGTATCGAAGTGAAGATCGTTCGATTTCCGGATAAGACGCGTCACCAGGTCTTTCTCGAACCGGAACAGCGCGAATGCAGGACGATCTACTGCAACGGCATCAGCACATCGGTGCCGAGGGACATTCAGAAACAGATGCTTCAACTATTGCCCGGGACGGAAAACGCGAAAATCCTGCGGTATGCATATGCGATCGAGTACGATTACTGTCCGCCGGTCCAATTGACGAACGGTCTGGAGACCAGGAAAATTTCGGGATTGTTTCTGGCCGGTCAGGTCAACGGAACCAGCGGTTATGAGGAGGCGGCGGGGCAGGGGATTATCGCCGGTATCAATGCGGTCAGGAAGCTGCAGGATAAAGAGCCGATTGTCTTGGGCCGGAATCAG
The DNA here is from genome assembly GCA_964571885.1 of uncultured Pirellulales bacterium. Taxonomy (GTDB): domain Bacteria; phylum Planctomycetota; class Phycisphaerae; order Sedimentisphaerales; family Anaerobacaceae; genus CAZNET01. The sequence goes on along the minus strand of CAZNET010000645.1, from coordinate 591 downwards.
GCGTATATCGGCGTGATGATCGACGATCTGATGACACGCGGCATCGACGAACCGTACCGGATGTTCACCTCGCGGGCCGAGTTCAGATTGTCACTGAGAGCCGACAATGCGGATCGGCGGTTGACGCCTATTGGTAAATCGGCCGGTGTTGTCGATAATGAAAGATGGCAGGTTTACGAAAAGAAACTAAGTGACATTGAGAAATTAAAAGAGTATTTGCAAAACACTCGGCGCGATCGTCATTCACTCTGGGAACTGCTGAAGCGGCCCAACAGCCCGCTGGCAGAGAAATTGCCTGAAGATTCTTTTGTTAAGCAACAGGATTTTGCCGCATCGGTTCTCGAGGCGGTGACGATCGACGCTAAGTACGAGGGGTATCTGGTAAAACAGCAGAAACTGGTCGATGGGCTGAAGCATCTGGAGAAGCAAAAGATTCCCGCGGATCTGGATTATCATACCATCGGTCATTTAAAGGTCGAGGCCAAACAGAAGCTGGCCGCTTTTCGCCCTGCCAACCTGGGTCAGGCGTCGCGGATCAGCGGCGTGACACCGGCGGATATCACCGTTCTGCAGATCCACCTGAAAAAGTAT
>CAZNET010000644.1:0-1531 GCA_964571885.1 uncultured Pirellulales bacterium | reverse complement strand
ACTGAACCTTAACTTCAGAAGAAGCCCTTTTTCAAGAATGCCCGGCTTTACATCCGGATGACCGATTGCGCCGAGAAGGATCGAGTCGAATTTTCTCAGTTCTTCAACGGCGCTGTCCGGCAGTGTTTCGCCGGTTCGTTTATAACGTTCACCGCCAAAATCAAATTCAGTCAGTTCGACCTTAAAGCCGAATTTATCCGCCGCTGCTTTTAACACCTTTACCGCTTCAACCGTTACTTCAGGTCCGGTTCCGTCGCCCGGGATAACCGCTATGTTGTATGTCTTGCCCACGTCGTTTTTCCTTTCTTAAAATTCTGTGAATTTACGTTTCAACTATTAACTTTTATATTAGTATTTGTATTAACTGTTTTTTTAGTTCCGGCAGGCTGTGCTCAACGACATCCCAGACCAGGACATAATCAACACCAAAATAATCATGTATCAATTTATCCCGCATTTAGTACCTTCGATATATTCAATTTCATCGAGCATGTGTCGAATATATTCATCTGGATAACGGGACATTTTCAAGTTCCTTCATAATATGTGGTTTCATATATGGGCTAAGCGACTCTTCGGTCACCAGTTCAACTTTTCGTCCAAGTATGCTTTCCAGCAGAAAGCAGGCTTCAATAAAATTATCAAATGTTTTTCTGTTCTCATCAAATTCGACGAGCATATCGACATCACTTAATTCATCAGCCTGATTGCGCGAAAACGAACCAAACAGACCGATCGTGTGAATGCCAAACTTATGCAACTGCCCGCTGTGTTCGGTTAACCTTTTAATAATGTCTTTTTTTGTTGTTACCGGTCCAACCATATTAACACCTTATTTTACCTTTGTTTCTTAATGTGTTCCAGGAGTCCCCCGTCGTTGATGATCTCAAGTGCGAATGCCGGCAGGGGGTCGAATGTGATTGCATCGCCTTTAGTTTTGTTTGTAATAACGCCTTTATCGTAATCGATCCGAATTTCATCGCCGTCGTCAATCTTGTCGATAGCATCGGGTGACTCAATAAGATAAATTCCATTGTTGATACCGTTGCGGAAAAAGATCCTCGCGAACGACTTGGCGATCACGGTCTGGACCTTCGCGCCGCGCAGTGCCCAGACGGCGTGTTCCCTGCTCGAGCCGCAGCCGAAGTCTTCACCCGCGATAATAATATCACCTGCCTGGACCTTATTAACGAAATTCACGTCAAGATCTTCGAGACAGTGTTTTGCCAGTTCTTTTTCGTCATCCGTATTGAGATACCTCGCGGGGATGATCTCGTCGGTATTAATGTGGTCCCGATTGTAAACATGAGCCTTAGTCATAAAAACCTCATAAAAAATTAAATACTAAAGATTAAAAATAAAAAACACATAGTAAAAATCAAAATTATTTTTTACCTCTAAGCGTTAAAATGCTTGAACCAAAAATGTTTGATATTTCGTCGAGCTCATTGAGTAGCCATGAAATATCTTCAGCTTTCACTCTTTTGCTATCCTTTAAAAGAACTAACCACAATTTACTTTCGTTTGCGGA
>CAZNET010000643.1:0-1542 GCA_964571885.1 uncultured Pirellulales bacterium | reverse complement strand
TTGAGATAAAAACGTTAACTCCGCAAGAAACGGCGTGTTTGCTGAATGTCAACGATCCGCAGCTTCTGGAAATGATGAAGGAAACGGCACTGAAGGTCAAAAAGAAAGTTTATGACAACCGTATCGTGACATTTGCTCCCCTCTATCTTGGAAACAAGTGCGTGAATAATTGTGCCTATTGCGGTTTTCGTGAAAATAATCACACTGAGCGGCGCAGGATACTGACTACCGATGAAATCAGGCGCGAAACCGAAATTCTCGCGGGTACCATCGGTCACAAACGGCTTATCGTTGTTTACGGCGAACATCCGGAAACAGACGTTAACTATATTGCCTCTTCGCTCGAAACGATCGCCGATGTCAAAGTGAAAACAAGAAACGGCTGGGGACAGATCCGGCGCTGCAATGTCAATGCCGCCCCAATGCCGATTGAAGAACTTGCTATGCTGCATGAAGTCGGTATCGGAACTTATCAGGTCTTCCAGGAAACCTATCATCAGCCGACGTACGAAAAGGTACATCCAGCCAATACCATCAAAGGCAATTATCTGTGGCGACTCACCTCGATGCACCGGGCTTTCGAAGCCGGCGTTGATGATGTCGGCCTGGGTGTTCTGTTTGGATTGTACGATTGGAAGTTTGAAGTTATGGCCCTTTTATATCACAGCCTTGAACTTGAAAGAAATTTCGGTGTCGGCCCGCATACGATCTCTTTTCCGCGGCTCGAACCGGCATCCAATACACCATTCATCGAACAGAATACCAGCAAGGTCAACGACGAAGATTTCAAGAAGCTGGTGACCGTGATCCGCCTGGCCGTGCCGTATACCGGTATGATCTTAACGGCCCGGGAGAACGCCCGAATGCGACGAGACGTAATCCCGCTCGGCTGTACACAAACCGACGCCTCGACACGCATTGGTGTCGGATCCTATTGCGATATTGATGACACGCAACAGGATGATCGTCAACAGTTCATTCTTGGTGACACCCGAAGTCTCGACGAAGTGATCCGCGAACTGGCCGAAGCCGGGTATATTACTTCTTTTTGTACGGCCGGTTACCGCTGCGGCAGAACGGGTGAAAAAATTATGCAACTGCTTCAATGCGGCAAAGAAGGACACTTTTGCAAGCTCAACGCCGCAATTACATTCAGGGAATGGCTCGATGATTTCGCCAGTGCTGAAACCATGGCCGCCGGTGAAAAAATACTGCGAAAGGAAATCCGGGAAATAAAGGAAAAATTACCCGGTATGTATCAGCACTTTGTCAAACTTTATGAAAGTACAAAAAACGGACAAAGAGATCTGTATTTTTAGAATAAGGAGCAACGATGCTAACCACTGACAAAAAACTGGAAACGCTGGACGAGTTTATCAATTCTTATAAAGATGATGAACATTTCGAATCGTACCTGATCGCGGTGCTGCATAAGGCCCAGGAGCTTTACGGTTATCTGCCGAAGGACGTCATGGATCACGTTGCCGAACAGATGCAGATCCCTACGGCTCATATCTGGGGCGTTGCTACTTTTTACCATTA
>CAZNET010000642.1:0-1547 GCA_964571885.1 uncultured Pirellulales bacterium | reverse complement strand
GATACGGATGTTTTAAGTTTTGATCTGACCGAAGAAGAAAACGGACAGAGGATTTTCGATCTGGTTGTCAACGGTCAGATGGCTCGGGACCAGGCTGACCGACGCGGTCATTCGATACAGGCGGAAATCGCTTTATATGTCACGCACGGCCTGTTGCATCAGTTGGGTTTCGACGATCGTCAGGCCGATCAGGCCGAACGCATGCATGCTATGGAAAACAAGATTTTGAGCGCTTTTGGTTTTGGAAATGTCTATTCAAATGACAAAACGGTATAACATTTTATGGTAAAGAAAGGAAATTAATTGAGTTTTAGTACACTGTTGATTCTAATTGTTGTTTTCACGGCCTGTAGTTTTTTCTTCTCGGTTAACACGATTGCCTTGAGGATTTTTTCCAGGGGACGGCTTCAGGAGGCCTTCAAGCAGATCGACCGGGAGGAAAAAGCCGCAATCCTGATCGATCGTGCCGAGTGGCTGGTTCTCGCCTGTTCGTTTTACCGCTTTGTGTTTAATATGCTGATTCTGCTGATGGTTCTGAGTCTTTTCATCAAACTGAACAATAACGCTATCACCGTCAGCCTTTATGTCTTTTCTGTCATCCTATCCCTGTTGATCTTTTCGATTTTTTCACTGGCGATCCCTCATGCCTGGGCCAAATATGCCGGCGAAACTATTCTTTGCCGAACCTATCCGATCCTGATTGGTTTCGCGTTTTTGATTGCGCCGATCGTTTGGATGTTCGGCTGGTATGATACCATTGTCAAGCGGCTGGCCGGTATCGCCGAAACCACACCCGAAGAAGACCGTGAAGAAAAACAGGAGGAATTTCTAACGGATCTCGAACACCAGCGAATGAAGGGCGTCGTCGATGAAGAAGAACAGGAAATGATCGAGAATGTGCTGGAACTGAGCGAGACATCCGCCGACGAGATCATGACGCCGCGCACCGATATTGTGGCGGTGGAAGTGAACAGCGACCTGAATACGGTGCTCGATATCATCAAGACCGGCGGCCACACTCGTGTCCCTGTCTATGAGGAAACGATCGACAACATCGTGGGGCTGGTCTATGCCAAGGATCTGCTGAAGGAGGTGGGCAATGATGTTTCCAAATTCAAACTGCGCGATAAATTACGGCAGGCGTATTTTGTCCCCGAGACCAAACATCTGCGGGATCTGCTGCACGAGTTTCAGAATCAAAAGCTGCATATCGCGATCGTGCTTGACGAGTATGGCGGCACGGCCGGGATCGTCACGCTGGAGGATATTCTCGAAGAGCTGGTCGGCGAGATTTCGGACGAATACGAGAAAACGCCGCCCAAGCCGATCAGGGTGATCGATGAAACGACCATCGAAACCGACGCCCGGACGTATGTTGACGATGTCAATGACGAATTCGACCTGGATCTACCCGAAGATGAGGATTATGACACGATCGGCGGATTCGTTTTTTCACATCTCGGTTATATTCCCAAGACCGGCGAGACCTTTCATTATGGGAATCTCTGGTTCACGATCATCTCGGCCGAGGCCAGACGTATCAAACG
>CAZNET010000641.1:405-1563 GCA_964571885.1 uncultured Pirellulales bacterium | reverse complement strand
TATTAATAAAATTGATTTTCGGGAGTAAATGATGACAACGACAGGTCTTAAAACGTTTGATCATTCGTTAGCGATAACAAAAGAATGGCTTAAAGATGTGCAGCAGGAACCATCGCTGTCCGATCAGGAACAGGCTTATGAAGTTACGCGCGCGGTTCTGCATACCCTGCGGGACAGGCTGACGGTACAGGAGGCAACGGATTTTGCTGCTCAACTGCCGATGCTTTTACAGGGATTATATTATCATGAATGGACCTCGGCCGGGAAGCCTCATAAAATTCACACAAAGGACGAATTTCTTGATATCGTTGGGGATAAGTTAATGGGACGATATCAGCCAATAGAGGCCGTTAAAGCCGTTTTTAAGGTTGTGGGGAAAAGAATGTCGCCCGGTGAAATCAGCGATGTAAAAGGGATTCTGCCCACTGAGATTCGTGAGCTCTGGTCATAAAAAAAGAACATAAGAGGTAAATTGGATCAGAATGTAAGTAAAACCGAATAGCAATGGATCGATTTAACGGATCAATAATGGGACCAGTAAAGATTATAACCAATCAGGAAGAAATGTTAGCGGACCGTAAACAGGCCGCAGAAATGCTCAACGTTCAACTGTCAGGATATAAAGAAAAAGAAAATCTCGTTGTTCTTGGGATACCGCGAGGCGGCGTTATTTTAGCTGACAAGATAGCCCGTTTTTTAAATGCCAAGCTTGATATTGTGCTGACACGCAAAGTAAGATCTCGAATTAATCCTGAGCTGGCGATAGGAGCTGTTTCAGAAGATGGAAAATTATATCTCAATGAAGAAATTGCCGATTCTCTCAATATATCGCAGGATTATATAGAACAGGAAAAAAATCATCAGTTACGGGAGATCGAGCAACGAAAAGAACGCTATCGCGCGGTGCTGGAGAAAAAGCCCTTAACGGATAAAGTGGTTATTCTGACCGATGACGGAGTGGCTACCGGCGCAACAATGCAGGCTTCTGTTTGGGCGGCTCTCGCCGAATATCCAGAAGAGATTATTCTTGCCTTACCCGTGGCACCACCGAATACCCTGAAAAAGCTGGCGAAGGACGTCGATAAGATAATTTGCCTGTGTGCGCCTCCCAATTTTCGCGCCATCGGTCAGTTTTATACTTATTTTGAACAAGCAGAC
>CAZNET010000641.1:0-395 GCA_964571885.1 uncultured Pirellulales bacterium | reverse complement strand
CCATGGATGACCATTTATTAATCGAGGCAGTAAAATTGGCTAAAATTGTGGGATATGTCGTTGTCGCCACTTCAGACAGTAGCAAAATTCCGCACATTTCTACCGCAGGTAAGCTGGAATATGACAAAAACAAAGAGTTAATTATAGTGGATGAATGGTTTTGCTCGAAAACTGTAGCCAATCTGCACGTAAATAAAAACATTACGATAGCTGTCTGGCATCCGGAATTGGATAAAGGTTATCAGCTTCAGGGGGCCCTGATCGAAGTGAAAAATAATGGAGTTCTTGATGGCTATGTCAAAAAAGAATCGCATGTGCATATGCCGCAAATTCACAAAGAGCTGTTCATACAAGTAAAAGAAATATCAGAATTTATTCATTCTATTCACAGCGAT
>CAZNET010000640.1:0-1565 GCA_964571885.1 uncultured Pirellulales bacterium | reverse complement strand
GTTCTTCAGTTTTATGATAATCAAGGTGATCCCCTGTCAGATTCGTAAAGGCGGCGGCGATAAAATCGATACCGGCCAACCGGCGCTGAAATAAGGCGTGACTGCTGGCTTCGATGGCCATGTATTTTGTGCCGGCTTTGACAATTTTGTCCTGCACCTGCGCAATGGTAACGGCGTCGGGTGTTGTCAGTGAGGCTTGAATAATTTCGTCGCCGGTATCATATTCGACGGTTCCGATAAGACCGCACTTTTCACCGCTATTATTGATGACCGAGCGGACCAGATAGACAACGGTACTTTTGCCGTTCGTACCGGTGACCGCGAGATTGGTCAGTTGTGACGCTGGGTTTTCAAAGCTTGCCTGGGCCAGCAGCGCCGCCGCGGTCGAGGTGTTTTCCACTTCAATAATTTCGACGTTTGACGTGTTGACGGGCCGCTCTGTGACAACATAACCGGCCCCCGCTTCGACCGCTTTTTCAATAAAGCGGTGACCATCAAAGCGGCCGCCCCTGATAGCGACGAAAATACTGCCTGGCTTTACACGGCGCGAATCAAGGCAAACCGGCAAATGCTTCAGTCGAACGATATTTAATAACTGCTCTAAATTCATAAAAATTTGTAACAACCCATTTTATCCGTGAAACATGATTTTGCAACCTTGTATTGGTTAACCGAAAAAGAGATAATTTTATTGACTTATCGGCTGTCATCCACTAATTTAGTCAATCGGATTGACTTAATTGACACCGCACCGGGAAGAATCACCAATACCTATTGTGAAACAGGAAAGGAGAAAAAAATGGAGCAAATTGCGAAGGAATCTGTAAACCAAACCCCAAATTCAGAGACAAACCAGCAAATACAGGCTTTCCAAAACGGCGCGAAATGGTTTTACTGGATCGCGGGGCTATCGCTGGTCAATACGTTACTCAGTCTTTTCGGAGCCGGTATTGTGTTCGTAATCGGCCTGGGAATAACCCAGCTTGCGGACGGTATCGCCGCCGCTGCTGCACAAGAATATCCAAATACATCCATGATATTTCATACGATAGCGATCCTCTTCAATGCTTCAATCGCGGGAATCTATGTATTGTTCGGCTACTTTGCTTTGAAAATGCAAAGCTGGGCGTTTATCGTGGGGATGATCCTTTTTTCATTGGATAGTCTGCTGTCTGTGCTGATTCAGGACTGGATCGGTTTTGGATTTCATATCTTCGCCCTGATCTTTATCTTCAAGGGATATACCGCGATGAAAAACGTCAGGCTCGGACAAACCGTAACATCCCAGGAACCAATTTATGAATATGAAAGAGAAATCTCTTAATCATCTCTCACATTTCCGGCGTGAGGCTCAGTGACCAGTAATGTTTAATCGATTTGACGGTGTTGACGAATTCGGCATAATCGGCTTTTTTAACCATATAGCCCGCGGCGCCGAGGTCGAAGGTATGTTCGACATCCTGTTTTGAAGTGGAGGTGGTCAGAATGATAACGGGGAGCATTTTCAGTTTTTCGTCTTTTTTTACAGCCTTTAGAAAATCGATGCCGTTCATTTTCGGCATATT
>CAZNET010000639.1:0-1566 GCA_964571885.1 uncultured Pirellulales bacterium | reverse complement strand
TCCATTACCGGCGGCGAAGAACTACAATCCCAATGGTTTTCCCCGGTGACGCCGGATTCGAATGTCTGGGATTCACTCGATCCCAATTCAAGAGTATATATCCTGCAGTGCGATCTGAGTGATCATAATATTACCGATTACGGTGATAGTTGGCGGTACGGTCTGGAATTATTTTTCAATGGCAACGTGATGACGGTTGCGGGCTGGCCCAATGAGGGTTTCGCGGAAACAGGAACGATTACAGACGATCTGACATTTCAGTACAGTTCAGAGAGAATTGACAAATGGGCCAACGCCAAAGATCCTTGGGCGCTTGGTTACTGGCGGTTTACCTGGCACGGTCAGTATCTGCCGATCGGTGAGGTCAATACCGTCGCGAATACGATAACCCTCGGTGAACAACCGAATTACACGCCCATTCGCTCGGGACGGTACTGGCGCGGCATCAACCTTCTCCAAGAATTGGATACGCCGGGCGAGTGGTATCTGGACCGTGACACCGGCATACTGTATTTCTGGCCGGATGGTGACATTAACTCGGCACAGATACACGTTTCCATTTATGGTGATGAAAATAAGCCTCTTATGGTTATGGAGGATATCAACAATGTTAAGTTCCAACAGGTTAATTTCCAGTATTCACGCGGCGGTGCCGTTGAGATACACGGCGGCCATTTCGTTGTGTTGCAGGAATGCAATATTCGTGGATTGGCAACAACGGCGGTAAAAATAAACGACGGATCTGATGTTCGTATTGAACGTTGCCAGATACATGACCTCGGTGAAGGCGGCATCAATGCTTCCGGAGGTGACCGGTATACTTTAACGCCTGCCAATCACACCATAAAAAATAACGAAATTTATAATTTTGAAAGGATCAAGCGTTCCTATAGCCCCGCGATTCGTATCAGTGGTGTTGGAATCAAGGCTCAGCACAATAAAATACACACGGCCCCTCATGTCGGAATATTACTTTCCGGGAACGATCATATGATCGGTTTTAATGAGATCAAAGATGTATGTTTTGAAACCAGCGATATGGGAGCTATCTACTCCGGCAGGGACTGGGGATACCGGGGCAATGTGATCAAGCATAATTTTATTCACGATATCAATACCATTCAGTACGGAAGCTGGGGCGCACACGGTATCTATCTCGACGATCTTGTGAGCGGTTTTCATATTTTCGGCAATATTTTTTACAGGATCACGGCCATGTCGATCGCTATCGGCGGCGGCAGGGACCACCTGATAGAGAACAATATCTTCGCGAAAAATTTTATCGCGACCCATATCCATAACCGAAGTTATGCGCCAACCTCCATTCCGGGCGACTCGTTTAATCTGCTGGAAAAAATAAGAAAATATAATTACACACAGCCGCCCTGGTCCGATGCCTATCCACTGCTGGCGGCGATACCGGACGATTATAATGATCCGGGCTATGAGCAGGCGAAACTGCCGGAAAATAATCTTGTCACCAAATGCATCGGCTTTGACAACGATCAGTGGACCAACGGAAACAGCGAGTCAATCATCTACCTGCTGCTTGAAAATAATATTGAA
>CAZNET010000638.1:0-1579 GCA_964571885.1 uncultured Pirellulales bacterium | reverse complement strand
CGGAGCCATTTGAGGCGAACCCGCGCTGGCATCGCCCAACCCGCCGGGCTTCTGGGTACTGTGGGTGGCATCGAAGACGACCGGGCAATTTAACTGTTTCATTCGTTCAATGGCGGTCATGTCATTTACCAAGCGATTATAACCAAAAAAGGTTCCCCTTTCGGTTAACAGAATCTTCTCGTTTTTCGATGTCTTCATTTTCTCTACGACATTGGTCATTTCGTCAGGCGACATGAACTGACCTTTTTTGATATTCACCGGCTTTTTGGTTTTGGCACATGCTACTAACAAGTCGGTCTGCCTGCACAGAAAAGCCGGTATCTGCAGACAGTCAACGGTCTGGGCGACAACCTCCGGCTGATACGGCTGGTGAACATCGGTCATGACCGCAAGGCCGGTTTTTTCACGAACGTTGGCCAGCATCTCCAGTCCCTTTTCCATTCCGGGCCCTCGATAGCTTGAAATACTGCTTCGGTTGGCTTTATCGAAACTGGCCTTGAAAACGATACCCATACCGATCCTGTCGCTGAGCTTAGCGAGAAAATCCGCGATCTTCAAACAGCCCTGCAGCGATTCGATCACGCAGGGCCCGGCAAAAACAAATAAAGGCTTATTCAAACCCACGACAACCGGATTGGTTACCCGAGAAAGATTATTCTTTTTATCCGCCGATCCGATAATAAAACTCATAAACAGTCTCCGTCATTTTCAGTCCAGCGCTCTTAGCATTCTTGTTCTGATACCTGCTGGTTTTGCGCCTTCGGGCCTGAAAACCTTTACGGCATCGGGTATCACCTTTATTTCGACAGGCAGCTTCGGACCGGGATCGCCGTCAACTTCTGTTTCGATATCATCGAAATCCGAACTGACAATAACCTGTTTACCCTGACAATAAATCACATCAGACATCTCCGTGTGTTTTTTCAACGTTGTAACAAACGCATGTTTCAATAACCGAAGATGGCCGCCGCATCGGTAAATACACACATCCAGCAATCCGTCATTATAACGGGCGTTATGTAAAATCTCCAGTCCAATGGCATATCTTGAAATATTTCCGACAAAGACCAGGCCGGTTCCGTTGTAAATTTCTTCTTCATCCACAATGATTTTCATCGGGTTGTATTTGTGCGTCCAGAAAGTTCTCCAGATGGGCCAGAAATAATCGAAATGATTGATATGGCCGTTGCGTTTTTCACTCACACGTTTGACAACATCGCCGTCAAACCCGAAACCCAAAATCGATGTAAACAATTTACCGTTTGCAGAACCCAGATCGAGTGAATCCGTGTAACCGGCTTCAAATGTCTTAATGATGGTTGATAATTTCTCGTCGAATCCAAGCTCGTTAGCCAGCAGATTTTCCGTTCCGCAGGGTACGATCAGCAATGGTTTGTCGCTTCCTTCGAGACCATGAGCGATCTCCCGCACGGTTCCATCACCACCGGCTCCAATGACCATCGAACAGTTAAAATCAACCGCGGCGTCGGTCGCCAGCTCGCAGGCGTGTTCGAGGCTTTTGGTGTACTGGACATAAAGCTTATAGCCCCGAGCAATCAGATATTCCTGGAAACGCTTG
>CAZNET010000637.1:0-1581 GCA_964571885.1 uncultured Pirellulales bacterium | reverse complement strand
TATTAAGGTCGATGATTATGAACTAAGAAACAAACTGGGGACGCGTCAGAGAAGTCCCCGCTGGGCGTTTGCCTGGAAATTTGAACCAAAGGCAGAAGTGACAACACTTGATGACATTGTCGTTCAGGTCGGCCGTACCGGCATGCTGACGCCGGTGGCATTGCTCGAACCGGTTGATGTCGGCGGAGTGACCGTAAGCAGGGCCACGCTGCACAATGAAAGCGAAGTAAAGAAAAAAGACATCCGACCGGGCGATAAAGTAAGGATTCAGCGAGCCGGGGATGTGATTCCGGAAGTTGTCGAACGAATAAAAGAAAAAGGTAAAAAAAGAGCGAAACCGTTTTTCATGCCGAAAAAATGCCCGGTCTGCGGCACCGATGCCTACAAGGAAGGAGCTTATTATTTCTGTTCGGCCGCATTGTCCTGCAGAGCCCAATTAGTCGGGAGAATCATTCATTTTGCTTCCAGGGAAGCGTTGGATATAGAAGGACTCGGCGATGAAACCGTCAAGCAGTTGGTGGATAAGGAAATGGTCAAAGAGATCGCTGATTTATATAAACTTTCCGTCAAACAGATCAAAACGCTGGAAGGCTTTGCAGAAAAATCCGCTAAAAAACTTTGTGACGCCATTCAAGAGAGAAAAAATATAAGACTGGATAAGTTCATCTATGCACTTGGTATCCGTCATGTCGGTGAGCACATCGCTCAGATTCTGGCTCGAAAATACCATACCATTGAGGCATTACAAAACGCCGATTTAGACAGTTTGAAAAGCATATCGGAGATCGGTCCGGAAATTGCAGAGAGCATGGTTAATTTTTTTGAGCAAAAGGAAAACCAAAAAGCGCTTCAAAATCTTTTTGAGGTTGGGATAAAGGTCGAGAAAATGAAGTCCAGAAAAGACAGAAAAATACCCTTGGATGGAAAAACTTTTGTTTTTACCGGCGAATTGGAAAATTACACAAGAAATGAGGCAAAAACCGAAGTTGAGAGGTTGGGTGCGAGGGCCACTTCCAGTGTTAGTGGCAACACTGATTATGTTGTCATCGGAGAAGAGCCTGGAAGCAAACTGGGTGAAGCCGAAAAACGCGATGTTAAGATAATAAAAGAAAAAGAATTTCAAAAACTGCTGCGAAGCTGAAATTCAGTTATTTGCTTTCGAGTTAAGTAATAACCCGATTTTAATTAAGTATTATCCCGATTTTATGTTTCTTTCAAAATCGATATGTTTAATAATCAGCCGCAATTCTACGGGTGTAAACCCGTAGATGAAGTTACTCGCCGAAGGCGGACGGGCGTAGCCCGAAGCGGCTATGCCACGGGTGTTAACCCGTGGTTGTTAACTTTATCACGGTTGATAATTGTGTAAACGAAGGTAATGACCAGAAAATGAAATCTGAATCTAATCAATTAAGACAAAATATATTAACGGAACAATGGGTTATTTATTCTCCGCAACGGGCGGCCAGACCCAAAGAACATCAACGGATCCATTCCGAACCAATGAAAAATCTGCCCGAGCGAAAATCCCAATGTCCTTTTTGTCCCGGTAATGAAACGATGGTGCCCCGAATTGAGTAT
>CAZNET010000636.1:0-1582 GCA_964571885.1 uncultured Pirellulales bacterium | reverse complement strand
AGACGATAAACGCTCCGAAATATCCCGTTCGGCACGCAGCGCTGGTTTTCTTCAGTGAGTTAACCAACGGACACGGCAAGACGCAGACCGTTATCAGGCTGATCGATACTCAGAACGACGATAAGGTTATTTTTGAGCAAAAAGGAACGGTTGAGTTCAAGGATGTGCGTCAAATCCTGACGCTGGCGCTGAATCTGCAGGGCATTGTATTTCCACATCCCGGAGAGTACCGTTTTCAGCTTTTGGCCAATGAACGGTTGCTGGGCGAAAGGAAGATTTTATGCAGGGAAGTTCAGCGGCCCCCGGGCGCTCAGCAAAAACAAATCTGATTGTTTGCCTGTCATGGGCCGAATGTCAGAGAAATTTATTGTTTACCAAAGCTAAAATTAATCAGGCTCTTTGTTTGCAAAGATTTACAGATGCATTATAATGTTGTGTTATTGACTATGGATGGTATTGATATGCTAAAAAACAGGATAAAATGTATTTTTCTGACCGCAGTGGTTTGTTTGATCGCGGTTTCTGCTTCTGCCGAGAAACTGCGTTTGAGCAGAGAAGGCGATTTAGAGCAATTAACCCAAAAGCCTCAGGACCAGTATCTTCTGGAAGTTTCAAGGATCAAGCAATTGGTTATCGAGGGTGACTGCGGGGCGGTGGCAAAAGCTGTCAGTCAGTTAAAGCAGGATTTCCCGGCGATTACCGGAAGGGATCTTGAGGCCTTTATGATTGCCGAAGAGTTGTTCTGTAAAGGAGATCTTTCAAAGGCTTTTAAGAGTTATGAAAGGTTTCTTGACCGTTTTCCGGAGAGCGGTTTGTACCAGGCGGCTTTACACCGCGAATTTGCGATCGGGACCGCGTATTTAGCCGGTCATAAGAAAACGGTCCTGGGACTTTTCAGGATCAAAGGCTACGCCGAAGGTCAGAAGATCATGGAAAAAATTCTCGACCGTGTCGGTAATGCGCCCATGGGAATTAAAGCGGCGTACGCCATGGCTGAGAATTATGAAAAAAGAGAAAAATTCGAAGACGCTTATTTGAAATGGTCTGAAATCCATACCCGCTGGCCGGCCGGAGAAGTCGGAAGAGAATCGCTGCTAAATATGGCTCGAACCAAACACGCCGCCTACAACGGGCCCAAGTACAGCGCTTCGCATCTGATCAGCGCCAAAACGTATTATGAAACCTATCTGCAGCGGTATCCGGAACATGCCGGAAAGCTTGAAGTGGAAAAAATACTCGTTCAGATCAAAGAGCAATTGGCTTATAAGCATCTTGATATCGGGTTGTACTATGAAAGAACCAAGAGCATGGAATCGGCAAAATATTATTACCAGTTAATTCTCGATCAGTGGCCCGAAACAAAGGCCGCTGAGATCGCCAAGCAGTTAATGAAGTAAATTTGGATCAATGCGTAAAACAGGTTTTTATTTCGAATTCAAATTCAAGCGGCGGATTTTCGGTTTGATGACCCTTATGGCATTGTTGATTCCAGGCTGTGCGGTTTATGAAGGTTATTCAAATGAATCACTGTACGTCGAAAATATTGACGGGTGTGACGCTGGCGCCGAGGATGGTGTCGGGC
>CAZNET010000635.1:0-1586 GCA_964571885.1 uncultured Pirellulales bacterium | reverse complement strand
GTGGCGGTCCACGACGCCGTCCGCTGCTGCGCCAAATCCGAGTGGATCGACGCGGTCTTCAAAAAAACCTCCGAGACCGGTGCCGCCATGCTGGCCTGTCCGGTCGTGCCGACTATCAAGAAGGTCGAGGACGGCTGTATCATAGAAACCGTTGACCGAAGCAGGCTCTGGGAGGCCCAGACCCCGCAGGTTTTCAAAAAAGAGCTGCTCGAAGAGGCCTACGACAATCTTGAAAAGCTCGATAAAAGTCAGATCAGCGACGATTCGCAGCTTGTCGAAGCACTCGGCGAAAAAGTTTATGTGGTTGAGACGGATTTTTCAAATATCAAGATTACCACCAAAGCCGACGTCGCCATCGCCGAAGCCATCCTCAAATCCCGCCCGAAACCAAAGCCCGAAGGCCCCGCCGGCCCCTACATCGAGGCCCAGTGGTAAGAGCCCGGATAGAGGCTCTTGAAGGCCGTTTGTTACAGGCTATTGATTAATTATACATTCAAGCATTATTTCTGAAGCTTTTTGCTTTTCTTTTTCCGCTCCGGTGCTAAAATTAGGTCAGACCTTTGGAATCTAACTAAGGATGGTTTATGACGGAATTCAGAGTCCAGACGATTGATCGGCCAATCAGGGCGAGACGCCAGTACGAGATTATTGACTATGTCGAAAGGCCCGCCTTTGAGGGGCGGAAATTTCACTTCATCGGCGCCGGCGGCATCGGGATGAGCGGCCTGGCGAAGATGCTGCTCGATAATAAGGCTTCGGTTAGCGGTTCTGATCAGACCCGAACGGAAGTAACCGAAGCGCTTGCCGATCATGGCGCGAATATCAAAATCGGTCACGGGGCTCGGCATATCGAACCGGATGTGGAAGCGGTCGTGATATCAGCCGCGATAAAAGAAAATAATCCCGAATTAAAACTGGCACGCGATAGAAATCTCAAAGTTTATAAATATTCTCAAATGCTCGGCGAACTGATGAGTTATTACGAAGGCATCGCCATCGCGGGAACTCACGGCAAGAGCACCACCAGCGGCTGGCTCGTGAACCTGTTGAAAAAGGCCGGTGTCGATCCGAGTTTCATCATCGGGGCTCAGTTGTCAGAATTTGGTTCTTCTTCCGGCGTAGGCAGCGACCGGTTTTTTGTAGCCGAGGCCTGCGAATATGACCGCAGTTTCCTCAACCTGCACCCGAAATTCGCGGCCATTTTGAATATTGAAGCCGACCATCTGGATTATTACCGAGATGAATTTGAGATTATCCAGGCGTTTATGCGCTTCGCCAAAAATTTAAGAAGCGGCGGTGTTCTCATTGCGAACGGCCAGGACCGTAACGTAAAGAGAATACTTGACAGCCTGAGATACGATCACAGGATTTGTTTTGAAACCTTTGGTTTCAGCGAGAACTGTAATTATCATGCAAAAAAAATACGGCTGTACAAGGGTATTTATCATTTTGATGTTTATCATAACGGCGTCAAACTCGGGAGGACAAAAATTTATCTGCCCGGCAGGCATAATATCCTCAACGCCCTGGCCGTGACCGCACTGGCGAGAAATATCGGGGTTCATACAAAGGTTATTCTGGAGATG
>CAZNET010000634.1:0-1591 GCA_964571885.1 uncultured Pirellulales bacterium | reverse complement strand
GTAGTAATCTTCGGTACTTTTATTTCGAAGAAAATAGTAAACGCCTATGGCCAGCACGCAGGCCATATACAAACCAAATATGATATAATCAATGAAATTCATTTACCCTGATTCGACTACTTCGTCGATTCGTCGATTATGGCGTTCATTCGATTTAGGGACCAGTGATATCGTCTTGTCATGATCGGACAGCAGCTTTTCAACCCCCAATGATTTTCGCTCGTCCGCGTCATCCAGAGCAAGCTGAAGATCACAGTTGTCGCAATCGCGGTCACAGAAGATCGGTTCGTAAGAATCCGGTTCTTTATAGGTGGTGATCACGCCTTCATAATTTCTCAGGACCACTTTATTCGTTGACCATGAGATAAGGTAATTAGGCATAACCGGGATTTTACCGCCGCCGCCCGGCGCGTCAATCACATAGGTGGGGACACAAAAACCACTGGTATGGCCGATCAGGCTTTCGAGAATTTCAATTCCCTTACCGACCGGTGTTCTGAAGTGCGAAATACCTTCGGACAGATCGCACTGATAAAGGTAATACGGCCTGACCCGATTGTAAACAAGTTTGTGTACGAGCGACCTCATGATCCGCGGACAGTCATTGACACCTGCCAGCAGGACTGACTGGTTACCCAATGGAATACCGGCGTCAGCCATTTTTGCCAGTGCTTGTCTGGACGACCGCGTCAATTCGCGCGGATGATTAAAATGCGTATTGACCCAAAGCGGATGATATTTTTTCAGTATCTCGACCAGTTCATCTGTAATACGATACGGCAGCACTACCGGGGTTCGTGTGCCGATGCGAATGATCTCCACGTGATCGATGCTGCGAAGCTCCGACAAAATCCAATCCAGGCTTTTATCGGAAAGCAGGAACGGGTCACCGCCGCTTAACAAAACATCGCGAATCTGGGGCGTGTTTCGGATATAATCGAGTCCTTTAATGATCTCTTGTTTGTCCGGAATGGAATCGATGTCCCCGACTCGCCGTTTGCGGGTACAGTGACGGCAGTACATCGCACACATATTGCTGATCAGCATCAATACCCGGTCGGGATAACGATGGGTGATCCCCGGAACGGGACAATCCCTATCTTCGTGCAGCGGGTCCGACATGTCACTTTTGGATTTTTTCAATTCGCAGGGAGAAGGAAACGACTGCTTAAAAATAGGGTCATTCTGAAGATTATCGGTGTCGATCAATGACAGATAATATGGGGTAATCGACATGGGGAATTTTTCGACCGTTTGTCTAAAAGCTTTCTGCATCTCATGCGACATTTCCACGCCGAGCAGCTCCTGAAACGTATCCAGGTCACGAATACAATGAGCCATCTGCCACTTCCAGTCACGCCAGTTCGATTGTGTCGTATCTGAATCCATAGAAGTAATAATTCTTTTCTGATTATCGCTATAACCCTTCATTGTTTCTGCTATGGCCATCTTTATCCTTTCTGAAGTCAATACATTCGGGATGAATTAATTTATTAAGAATCCAGATGTTCCGCTTCCATCAGTTCAACGACGCGCTCCAGCGACAACGCGATAGAGGCCTGCTCTGCATCGGGAAGTTTTCTCAACGATT
>CAZNET010000633.1:0-1594 GCA_964571885.1 uncultured Pirellulales bacterium | reverse complement strand
ATCTCAAGAGAAATGCACAAATTTGCCTAAATAATTATAAAGCCAAAACGATTAAACCTTGAGCTTAAATCTTCGTAGATATACAATGATTGCACAGGATATAGAATAGATGACATTACCACGATTACCGGAAGTGAGTCTTTTATGATGAATAGTGAAATAACGAGAAGAGCTTTTTTGCAAAAAGGTTCTCAGGGATTACTTGGATTATCTTTACTGGGACCTGCCGTAGAGGACGGTTTAAATAAAGTGATAATTTCTTCAGGTAATGCCGGGGATTCCCTTATGGATTATTATAAACGTTTTTTGGTTGATCAGTCTGAAATGAATAAAGTCCTGGCGCAAGCCCTTTCAAAAGGCGGCGATTACGCGGACTTGTATTTTCAGCACACTATTAAAAACAGTGTCGGACTCGAAGACGGCAAGGTCGACCGGGCCTATAACAATATCGATTTTGGTGTAGGCATCAGAGTCATCAAAGGCGATCAGACCGGTTATTCATTTACCGAGGAAATCACGCCGAAAGCAATGGAACTGGCCGCCCGGACAGCGGCCGCGATTGCCGACTCCGCCCGGGCCGTCAAGCCCGCTGAATTAAAACTCCACAAGACAAAGAATTACTACCCGATCAAAAAAGATTGGCTGCAGGTGTCGATCGATCAGAAAATTCCCTTTCTTCAGAAAATAAACAATAAAGTCTTTTCACTTGACAAGCGGATTATCAAAACGGGTGTCTGGTTTGTAAACGATACCTCCTACGTTTTGATTGCGACTTCCGAAGGAAAAGTGGTTTATGATTACAGGCCGATGATGTTGATTTATGTTACCTGTACCGCCGAGCAGGACGGCCGGCGTGAACAGAATTATTATATCATCGGCGGACGGCATGGCTTTGAATACGTCACCAAAGATAAGGTGGATATGTTGGCCAAAGAAGCAGTCAGACGAACGGTCGATCTGTTTGAAGCGGTCAAGCCCGAGGGCGGAGAGATGGAAGTCGTCCTGGCCCCGGGGACCTCGGGCATATTGCTGCACGAGGCGATCGGTCACGGCATGGAAGCCGATTTTAACCGCAAGGGCATTTCCATCTTCAGCGACAAAATGGGAAAACCCGTTGCAGATAAATTCGTTACGATCGTCGATGACGGAACCAATAAAAATAATCGCGGCGCCCTGAATATTGACGATGAGGGCAACGATACTCAGCAGACCGTTCTTGTGGAAAAGGGCATTCTGAAAAGCTATCTTCATGACCGGATCAGCTCAAAGCATTATAACGTGGCGCCGACCGGGAACGGCCGGCGGGAAAGCTTCCGATATGTTCCCATACCGAGAATGAGAAATACCTACATGCTGCCGGGCCCGCATAAAAGAGAAGAAATTATTAAAAGCGTCAAGAAAGGTTTATATGCCGAGATGTTCACTAATGGTCAGGTGATGATCGGGGCGGGCGATTTTACCTTTTATGTTAAATCGGGGCGAATGATCGAAGACGGTAAACTTACCCGGCCGGTCAAAGATATCAATATTATTGGAAACGGACCGAATGTGCTCAGTAAAATTGTGATGGTGGCCGACGATTTGAAATTCGCTC
>CAZNET010000632.1:0-1597 GCA_964571885.1 uncultured Pirellulales bacterium | reverse complement strand
ATGTCTATACCCTCTGGACCCAGGCCGAGCAGTCCCTCAATCTTCCTATCAAGGAAACGCCGGAAGTCGAATGGGATGAAGACTTCAATGACTGGGCCAATATCACTGATTACGGCGCAGTGGCCAACGACGGAATCGATGACAGCGCCGCGATTCAAAGCGCGGTCGATTCAGGCAAATCAACGGTTTATTTCCCCACCGGTAAATATGATTTTGCAAGCTCGGTGTATATTCGAGGCAATGTCAAGCGGATGCTGGGGCTTGAATCCAATATTGATTTCTCTACTTCTACTCCTTTTGTAGTTGTGGACGCCGTCGGCGCTCCCCCCGTTGTCGAACTTGTTCAATTCAGCTTCAATCCAGGATCAAGCACAACGGCCATGAATAATGCATCGACCAGAACGCTCGTTGCCAAATATATCAAAGCGGGCGGCGGAAATTATACCGGTTCAGGTGATATATTTTTTGAAGACGTCATCAGCGGTTACAAAAAACAATTCATCTTTGAAGGCGGCCAGAGCATCTGGTGCAGGCATTATGGAAATGAAACCCGGGACAAAACTCACACGATCAACGACGGATCTGTACTTTGGATTCTCGGTCTGAAAACTGAATGGGTCGGTACAATCAACCACACCAAGAACGGCGGCAGTACCGAGATCTGCGGTCATTTCTGTTACGATGGTATTGGCGGACATAATAGCTACCCCATCATACCGTTCTATTATCCGATGTACATTAACGAAGAATCCTCCATGTCCGCGACTTGCGGCAGACAGCATTTCAGTTCGAACGCCGGATATGATCAATATGTACAGGAGATACAGAACGGCGAAGAACGGATTCTCTGGCGGTCCAGTGTCGGCAATGGCGGTTTTTCACTCTTCGTCGGCCGCGAACAATAATCAGATAGATTACGATGAAATTATAAAGTGTTGCAACAAACGTCCAAAGCCGGCCTAAGCCGGCTTTGGAGTCCTTTTATGGGCTTTGCGTAAATAATCTAAATAATATCTGGTTTAAAGGAGGAAAAAGGATGTGTAATCTGAAAAGGTTGGTTTTTGTGTTATCTTTTATTGTCATGGTTAATTCATTTGTATTGGGTGATATATGCAAGCCCTTTCCCGACGGTGACCTGAATAGAGACTTTTCCGTGGGAATCAAGGATGTTAAGCTGATCGCGGACAACTGGCTGCAAACAGTTTCAGATCCGGACATCAACTCACCTGACATTGATCTAAGCGGAACGGTTAACTTCAAAGATTTTAGTGTTGTCGCTGAGAATACAGGCCAAAAAGGCAGTTTCGCAATAAATCGTGTAATTCCCGATGACGCGGGGATCGTGGTTGTCACCGAGCCGCCTTACAATGCCGATAATACGGGTGTCACTGATGTAACATCAATATTGTCAACTGCGGCCAGTAACAATAAGGTTGTGTATCTGCCGAACGGCATTTACCGTGTCACCGACACCGTCATGATCGATTTCATTAACTACTGGGAAGACCGGATGTTCCTCGGTCAAAGCACCGAAGGGACGATCATTAAGCTCGACGACAATTGTTCGGGTTATTCGAGCGGTTCAAAAGGCGTTATC
>CAZNET010000631.1:0-1599 GCA_964571885.1 uncultured Pirellulales bacterium | reverse complement strand
GCCGTTCTCGCAGGGCACCGTGAACTGATGCGAACCCGAGCCGCCCATCTCGCCGGACTCGGCCTCGACGATCACATACTCCAGACCGCAGCGTTTGAAGATCCTGCAGTAGGCGTCATACATGACCTTGTATGTTTCATCGAGGCTTTCGTTGTCTGCATGGAAGCTGTAGGCATCCTTCATGATAAATTCACGACTCCGCAGAACGCCAAATCGCGGCCGAAACTCGTCGCGGAACTTGAAGCTGATCTGATAAATATTGAATGGCAACTGCTTGTAGGAATTCAATTCATTGGCCGCGACCGATGTCACTACTTCCTCGGCGGTCGGCGCCAGTACATTGATCCTGCCGTGCCGGTCCTCGAACTTGGCCATCGTTTCGCCGTAATCGACATCCCGTCCGGTCTGCTGCCAGAGTTCGATCGGCTGGACCGCCGGCATGAGTATTTCCTGGGCACCGGTCCTGTTCATCTCATCGCGCACGATCGCTATAACTTTCATCAGGCACCGCCAGCCCAGCGGCAGGTAGGTATAGGCCCCGCTGGAGAGCTTTCGCATCAGGCCCGCACGAAGCATCAGTTGATGACTGGGAATCTCCGCATCAGCGGGTACCTCTTTAACCGTAGGTATTAACATCTTGCTGTATCGCATCTTTTCTTCCTTATATCATTCTTAATTAAGTTGCAGAGGGTATTTATAGCTGAAAAGCAGCAAGGTTGCAAGATAATATTTGGAGCTTGATTTCAGGATTGTTTGCCTTCGGTATCTTTTTTGGATTTTGTAATTCGGCCGTCTTCTTTATCAACGGAGAGTTTACCTGACAGAGCGGAAAGAATCTGGCTGCTGACCGGGGGACAACCGGGTATGAAGACGCCTCGGTCACGGTGACGCATCGTACAGTTGCCGAGACAGATCGTTCCCTTGGGAACCATTTCATGGCCTTTACCGATCGCGAATCTGACCTTCGTGTCCTCCGGGAAATAATCGAAAAGCTTGTCGTGGTAACGTCTCAAAAACAGCATGAGTGTCGATTGACACGCACTGCAGGAATTCTTGTCCAGCACTTCGACGTTATCGAATTCGATTGCCAGATTGAACGGCGGCCTGGCGAATGCGTTTTCCCACTTGCGCCAGTCGTTCGGTGACACTGTGATTTTTTGAAGATCGATCGAACCGTAACTCCTTTGGGCTGCGATTCTAAGGTATGGCACATCTTCAGCTCTTGTCCCCATCAACGCACACGCGACGGCATCTGCGGCGAAAGGTTCAGCCGAGGCGACCACGACGTCAAGTTCTTTCGGTTCACCCGCAGACGGGCCCAGCCCCTCCATACCTACCGTTGCGTCAATAATGGATAAATGCGGCCTCAGGACAGACGACAGATCGGCAATGGCGACATTGATTGAGCGTTCCTCATAGCCCTCCACAGGCGGCAGCATATGCAGTTTGATTTTGCTTCGCCGCCACAGACAACCCTTCATGTTTTTCACCGCTAATGTCACACCGGTGTGCATATGCATTTTCATTACGGGGATCGACACCACCCAGTCATATTCGAGAACTTCCGGACACAATCT
This sequence comes from uncultured Pirellulales bacterium, assembly GCA_964571885.1. Taxonomy (GTDB): domain Bacteria; phylum Planctomycetota; class Phycisphaerae; order Sedimentisphaerales; family Anaerobacaceae; genus CAZNET01. The sequence continues at coordinate 22 of CAZNET010000631.1, read as the reverse complement.
CAATTTTTTTCTGGCGCTACCG
>CAZNET010000630.1:0-1608 GCA_964571885.1 uncultured Pirellulales bacterium | reverse complement strand
CGATGCCGTTCATTTTCGGCATATTCAGATCGAGAATGATAAAACAAGGCAATGGGTTGCCGTTCGATGTCAGGTAATCCAGCGCTTCTTCGCCGTTATTGCTGACGACGATCGGATTTTCCATATCGAGTTCTTTAACCGCCCGCTTGATGGTCATAATATCGACGGAATCGTCTTCCACAAGCAAAATAGGGTCTCTTTTGCGAATCATTTAGTTTCCTTATATCGAAATATTTTTAAATCTGTATTTAAATTTATCTGTTTTAAATCCATCAAAAATAGAGCCGGCTACCCGCCCCCCGTTGAGTCGCAAAGCCATTTCTCGAATTTTTTACTGGTCTATTCTTTTGGCAAATACCTCGAAAAACAGATTTCCAACAGTATAATCGACCCATAAGAATAAAATCTCAACAAGTAAAAACCTTGTATGAGCATAGAAAAAGTCTTGATGAATCGGAAAGTGCCGAATAAAAATAATGTTTATCAAACGCCAGGGCGGTTTTATAGGACTACTGAAAATCCAAAGACGTGATGCCTTCTTTGATGGCGTATCGTGTCAGGTCGGCGACACCGGAGAGGTTGAGCTTGTTGATCAATTGCCGCCGATGGGCATGAGCGGTTTTGGGACTGATATTCAGTTCCATCGCGATTTCCTTGATGTTCTTTCCTTCCGCGACCATCTGCAGGATCATCCGCTCGCGCTGAGTCAGCGATGATTTTCCAGCCGGAGCGCCTTTTCCCTTAACATAATTGTTGATAATCATATCGGCGATTTTTGGGCTCAGGTAACGCTGGCCTTCTATGACAGCATGAAGGGCGTTCAGCAGTTCATCAAAAAGGTATGATTTGAGAATATAGCCCATAGCGCCGGCTTCGAGCATCTGGTTGACAAATTGTTTTTTAGGATACATCGTCAGCGCGACAATTTTGATATTGGGATGTTCGCCTAAAATAATCCGGGTCGCTTCGATACCGTTAAGGTTGGGCATCGAAATATCCATAATAACAATGTCCGGGGTTTTCTGCTTGACAACCTCAATAACTTCGGTTCCGTCACAGGCTACGCCTACGACGTCCATATCCGGCTGCTGCTCGATCAACGCTTTGAGGCCCTGTCTCATCAGGCCCTGGTCCTCAGCAATCACGATCTTCATTTTTTTGTCCTCTCAATTTTTAAGTTTTCCCGTTTTTCGTAAAGGGTACGCTCAAAGTCACCGTAGTCCCAGAATGTTTTGCTGAACGTACGTTTATTTTACCGCCCGCGAATTCGACGCGTTCTTTGATATTGAACAGGCCGAAGCCGCCTTTTTTATTGGGTTCTTTTAGTTTTTTCTTCGGATCGAATCCTTTGCCGTCATCCTGGACCTGTATTTGAATACGATCCGTGTCTGTTTTCATCCTGACCTGAACCCATTTTGCTTTTGCGTGTTTGGCGACATTGACCAGCAGTTCTTTGACGGAACGGTACAATAAAACCTTCGTTTCGTCGTCAATTTTCAGCGGTTGGCGCGGCGGGATAAAATCATACTGCAGATGATACTTGTGTTCGAGCAATTCAAGTAACTGTTCGAGCGCTGGTTCCAGACCCAGTTCGAACAAGATGGGATT
>CAZNET010000629.1:0-1615 GCA_964571885.1 uncultured Pirellulales bacterium | reverse complement strand
ATACCACCGGCTGTCTCGGTAAGTGGCACCTGGGCTGGGGTGACGAACTCAACTTCGATTTCAATAAAGACCTCAAGCCCGGGCCGCTCGATGTCGGGTTCGATTACTTCTTCGGTGTTCCCATGGGACATAACTCATCGAAAAAATACCAGGTTTTCATCGAGAACCGGCGCGTGGTCGGCCTGGAACCCGGCGATGACATCGACGATCCCAATACGCAGGAAAAGGTGCGCAGAAGCCTCGTAGATACCGCGATCGACCTTTCCGCAAAGGCCGTGAGTTTTATCGAGCAAAACAAGGACAAGCCTTTCTTTTTGTATTATCCTTCGACGAACATTCACTGGCCGGTGACACCGAACGAGCGGTTTGTCGGCAAGAGTGCTTTGAAGGATTGGCCCTACGGCGATTTTATCGTGGAGTTCGACTGGGCGGTCGGCGAGGTTCTCAAGACACTGGACCGTTTGAACCTGACCGACAATACACTGGTGATCGTTACCAGTGACAACGGCGCCGACACCTGGCCGGACTATACAAAAGACGGCCATAAACCCGACGGCGATTGGCGCGGTTCCAAAGGCGATATTTACGAGGCCGGTCACCGTGTCCCGTTCGTTGCCCGATGGCCGGGTAAGATCAAACCCGGCACGGTTTGCGACGAGACGATCTGCCTGACCGATCTGATGGCGACCTGCGCCGATATCGTCGGCTATAAACTAAAAGCCGACGAGGCCGAGGACAGCTACAGTATTTTACCTGCTTTACTCGGTGAAAAGCTGGACGGAACTATTCGCGAAGCGACGGTTCATCATTCGGTTTACGGCTTGTTCGCGATCAGAAAAGGAAAATGGAAATACATCGAGGGCCCCGGTGACGGCAATCAGCCGCATCACGACAGGCGGCGAAACGCCAGCGGAAAAGGCAAGCCCGAACGTGACCCGAAAACCGGTAAATTCATTCCATTCAAATACTACTGGCCCGGCCCAAAGCAAAGACCGGGCGAACCCGACGGCCAATTGTACGATCTCGAAAACGATCCGCAGGAAAAGGTTAATCTCTACGAAAAACACCCTGAGATCGTCAAAGAACTCCAGGCCTTACTGGATAAATACAGAGAACAGGGCTACAGCAGAAAAATGTGATTTGTATAAAAATTTCGATATTCTTCTAAATCAGGAGTAAAAAATGCCTAAGTCGCTCAATCTGGTAGCCACCTTTTTTATGTTATTTTGTTTGAATGGTAATTCGGTCGTAGCTGAGGAGATAGACTTAAACTCAACGGATGCTGAATCTTTTATCGAGCAGTACAGTGACGGACTATGGGAAATCCTTCTCGAAAAGCCCGCAACAAAAACCGTCAGAAGCCCGCAATGGCGTATCAAAGCAGATAAGACACGTCATGAACAATTCAGGATTGATGGCGGATATCGTCTTGAATGGCCGAATTTCGAAGTTGAAAATAAGAAAGCCGATATATCGGTTGCGGTCAATGTCACCCAAGCCGGCGATGAATTGATATTCGTTTTCGAATTGGAAAACAATTCAGATAAATGGTTTATACGTGAACTCCGCGGCCCGATCATCGACGGTATCGAATCCACCGATTTGAAGTTGATCT
>CAZNET010000628.1:0-1616 GCA_964571885.1 uncultured Pirellulales bacterium | reverse complement strand
TCATTTTGACATTTTCCAACGTACCGTCCACATCGATATCACCCAGTGCGATCGTCGCGTCCAGGTCCATTTCATTATAGGTAACCTCAAAACCATGATTAAGCTGGCCGAGATTTATCGTGGACATCGGCGGTCCCATAAAATCTAACGCGATAATATTACTTGTTAACGTAAAGATTAGTACAATCGTCATTAATCTTGTTTTCATAGCATGCCTGCCTTAAAAAAAGGAATAGTTTTCCTATTATGTCACCTTTACCCTTCGGCTACACTATTAGAAAATCTTTAGCATTAGCAGGAAAATAGAAGCAGGATTTTCGCTTTGCCAGCAATCTCAGTTTAATGAAATAAGCAAATAATAATATTGACAGAGGCATTCATTTCAGAGATCGTACAGAAGTATCAATCTTCTGATTTTGTGCCTTTCTTTTGCCCATAGAAGCGGAAGTAGTCGTATTTGGCGATACTCGGCTCGGGATCCTTGTCGTTCCAGTCGGCGGCGATGGCGGTCAGCCAGACATTAAGCCAATCGTGCGTGTACATGTCCGTGGAATAATCAACTGTGTGAATCAGCTTGCCGTCTACGTAGAATTTAACAAACGCCGGCGTATATTCACAACCGTAAACGTGCCATTGATCAAACTTCATATTCTTCATGACGGTTTTGTCACGCGGCGGAGGCGGTATCCGATTGACCTCTTTGCCGTTTTCGTCCCAGACGATAATATGCTGCGTGAAATGCGTAATATCTTCACTGGGATTCTCGAAGATGTCAATCTCAGTCCTGCGAATAGCGGGATAGGTCGTTGTTACCATTCCGTTTTTATCAGCTTCAGCGGCCATCGCCCAGAACGCATGGTGCCAGCCTTCATCTACTTGACCGTCGCCGTCGCTATCGACACCATCCCCGAGACTGGCCCGGGTTTCGTAATAACCGTAACGAAAACGCCTTTTCGAAACGACACCCGCCCCGCCAGCCATCTTTCCTTTCACCGGTTCGTAATACTTTTTCAATTGTAAAACCAGACATCCGTCTCGGACGCCGACATTTTCCGGCAATTGGATGCTCTGATGCTTACTGTCTGCCCGGTAGTACCACTTGGAGGTATCAAGATAGCCTTTATCGAATTCATCCGACCAAGAAAGTTCATATCCTTTCGGTCTTTGGACATCGAACACCTGCTGGCAAGACATAGACGAAAGACATAGCAAAACAAAAGTTAAAATCCAAAACCGGCTCATGCTTTTTCTCCAAAATTATGATATTTTTAAAACCATATACGTTATTTTACGTCATTTTTTAAGGCTGTCAACATCCGAAATCGGGAATATTTTTGTTGACTTGTCTGATGCAATAGGTAGAATATTGAAAATATACAAGGGGTATCGAGCAAATCCTGAGTCTTTTATCGAATTTTATTCTAAGTTGAAAGGTGTATATGTATTCAGATTTTTTACGTAACGTCGCGATCATCGCACATGTCGATCACGGCAAGACCACGCTGGTCGATCAGCTTCTGTACCAGTCGGGCATGTTCCGCACCGAGGAGCTGGACAAGCTGGCGGGCGGCCAGCATAATCTGATCTTCGACTCCAACCCGATCGAAAAGGAACGC
>CAZNET010000627.1:0-1623 GCA_964571885.1 uncultured Pirellulales bacterium | reverse complement strand
CTTGCGAGGCCTTATACTGTCAAGATGTATAAGCCCTATCAGATTCCCAAAAGATGGTCAACCCGTGCGGACAAAACACATTCGTGTAAGATAAAAATCAATGACGATTTATCCAAAGCCCTGGATGCGAAAATATTCATGTCCACATGGAATGGCCTGGCCGCTGATATAATTGGCGTCAACAAGAAAAAAATCATAACCCATTTAGGAAAAGACCATGACCTAAGCTATGACAGTTTCCATGTTCCTCCGGATTATCTGAAACAAGGAGTCAATACGTTATTTACTTTCAGTGACACCGAGCATCATGGTATTGAAGTACAATGGCCGGGGATGGTTCTAATGATACGATATGATATCCCGGAAAAAAATTATAACTATGAAGAGTAAAATGAAAAAAGTAACGATGTTCCTGATGACAATCTTTATCGTCTATTGCACACACGCAGCGGATTTGTCTGGTAAATGGAATTTCAGGGAAATTATTATCGATGAAAATCCGCTTCAGCCGCATCGTATTACTGATATTGAAATTGTGCATATAGACAATGACGGCAGGCTTGATATCTGGTGCAGCGGTTCGAAAATCAGGATGCATGAAAGAAAATCCGCCTGGTATCAAAACACAGGTGATATGAATAACTGGCAGCGGCACACGCCGTTTCCCGGTCCGTCTCTTGGCGCTAAATGGGCGGATATTGACGGTGACGGGGATATGGATTTAATTACCGGCCAGGACAGGAACTGGGCCAAAACAGGCAATTATGCCTTCGTCTGGATGGAAAACCCGCTAAAAGAGGGGGGTGACCCTGCTGTTGATATCTGGAAAACTCATGAAATCGAACCCGATCCGCAACAGGACCCGGATGAAGTGAAAACCACTTTTATCAATGCTGAGGGAAAAGTAAAATCAAATCTTGATCTCAATAATGACGGCAGGTGCGATGTTGTCGTTGCCGCTTTCAAGGAAACATTGTGGTACTATCCCGGACCGGAAAGCCCTCAGGAAGGCCCTTGGAAAAAGTACCTGATCGCCAAAGAAAGACATGGTCATGGCGGCGCAGAAATCGCTGACCTGGATAATGATAATGACCTTGATATTGTCTGGGGACATTCCTGGTTTGAGAACACGGGCGATCCCACGAAAGTACCCTGGCCCCGACACGTGATCGATCCGAACTGGCCCAATGAATGCAAAATAGCCATTGCAGATTTGAATAAAGATGGTTATCTTGATGTGGTTCTCACGGGAGAGGAAAACGATATCGGTGTCGCCTGGTTTGCCAATCCCGGAAGTAAGGACAGAGGTAAATGGAAAAAACATATCATCATCGCCGGGTGGAAAGGCCTGCATTCCTGTCAGGTCGCCGATTTTGATCTGGACGGAGACATCGATATTTTTACCGCTCAGATGCACAAACGACCCGGTCAAAGAATAGCGATCATAGAAAATATCGATATCACTTCCAATAAATGGCGGCCCCATGTGATATCTCGGGTCGGTTCTCATAACGCAAAGATCGGTGATATTGACGGTGATGGAGATATCGACATCGTCGGTAAAAATTACGAGGAGGATTTCAGACCTCGGTTATGGTTAAATCCCCATAAATGAAAGGTATG
>CAZNET010000626.1:0-1639 GCA_964571885.1 uncultured Pirellulales bacterium | reverse complement strand
CATAAAGCAGGTGCCGGTTTCGTTCCTGGAAGAAAAAGCTGTTTCCGTAGATGAATTATCTCAGGAGATGACCGAACAGTTTGAGGCGGTCTCTTTCGGAACTTTTCTGGAACCGCCCCAGTCAGTAGGGCCGAGCGTCATTATCGATCAACACAATGGTCGGTTGCTTGTTATCGCGCCGAAAATTTTCTCTGAAAAAATTATTGAATCGGTGAAAAATATAAAATCCGATACCGAGCCCGCTCCAAAGAAGACAGCGGTTGTTAAAATTGATTTAAACAGAGATGCTAACAGTACCACCGACAATAATACCGAGAAAAAGTTAGCAGACCAACAGAGCGATACTGAAACGGCAGATCATAACGAAGCGGATGTCGAGAATGATTTACTGTTCGAAAAGCTTGTTAGTTCCCTTGAAAATGCCGAACAGAAAGCTAAAGAAGAAAAACAAAAAGAGGTAGAGGAAGAACAGAAAGAAGAAACGGAAACAAAATCTGTTTTAACTTCCGAGCGTCAGGATGACGAAGAAGAAAAACCGCAACCGTCTTCGATTACTTTTGAGATTATCGAAGAAAAACCCCAGCCGCAAGTATCCGAAGAAGAAACGACGAAATCGGATCTTGAGCTTAAGGAGTTGCTCGAGGAATTTAAGAAAAAGCAGGAACAGCAGAAATATGAATCCGAAGAAGTTGAATTGGGACAAGAGCCAATGGTCGAGCAGCAGCAACAGGAATATGACGCTGTTCAATACATTCCCGGATTCAGGGATGCCAATGAAATTGAATTCAATAACAAAGGTGAAATGGAGATAGAGGAACTGATCAAGCTGGTTGGAATATATCTACACCTGGATTATATTTACGACCAAAAGGATGTTACCGGCAAGGTTAAATTCTATATCGACGGGAAAATGAAGATCCATGACCTCTATCCGTTACTGGAGGACGTGCTCAAGCTGAAGGGATTGGTCATGACCCGTCGCGGGCGGTTCGTCAAAATCGTGAAGAAAGAAAATGTCATTGACATCGACCCTGAATTTCTGACCGACCCCAAACAGGTCAAGTACGGCGATGTGGTTGTTTCGAGAGTCTTTCATCTAAAACATGTCGATCCCGGCAGTGCGAAGAACCTGCTGACGAACATGAAACTTGGACTGCATATCGAAACGATCGATGAAACAGGAACGATCATTGTCACCGAATACACCAGCCGAATGTCACGTGTCGAGGAATTACTGTCCATTGTTGATATTCCCGGCGAAGAAAAACAGTTCCGGTTCCGACAGTTGAGATACACTATGGCCCAGACACTGGCACCGAAACTAAAGGACCTGTCCGATCAGCTTGGAACGGTTTCGATCACGATATCTCAAAAAACAACACCGCAAGCCGCCGCTTCCGCGAGAAGTGCAAGGGCCCGTGCCTTGGCACGCGCCCGAGCTCGACGCGCACGGGCTCAACAACAGCAGCAGCAACCGGCGCCGAGTACTGCGGCCGATACCGAGGCCGAAACGGTTTATCTTGATTTTGACGAAAGAACCAATCGCATTTTAATGATTGGACTTGAAAATCAGCTCGCAGTGGTGGACAGTCTGATCGATGCGCTGGATGTCGAACAACAGGACCTGAGAACAATGCGG
>CAZNET010000625.1:0-1650 GCA_964571885.1 uncultured Pirellulales bacterium | reverse complement strand
CGATCGAGTATCAGTCCACCCGGTTCGGTTTCCGCGAGATCGAGATCAAGAACGGCCAGGTCTTTGTCAACGGCCTGCCCGTGCTGTTCAAAGGCGTCAACCGTCACGAACAGGACCCGGACTATGGCCAGGCCATTCCTGAATGGCGGATGGAACAGGATATCAAGCTGATGAAGCAGTATAATATCAACACGGTTCGAACCGCGCATTATCCCCACGATACGATGCTGTACAAACTTTGCGACGAGCTGGGCATGTACGTGATGGACGAAGCGAATATCGAATCACACGGCTACGGTCACCAGCCGCCGGACCCGAACAAAACCTTCGCCAACAAACCCGAATGGGAAGAAGCGCATGTTGACCGGATCATGCGGATGTTCGAGCGCGATAAAAATCATCCCTGTGTGGTTTTCTGGTCGCTGGGCAACGAAGCCGGCAGAGGTGTCAATTTCGTAAGAGCCTCCGATACCCTGCGGGACCACGATAAAACCCGGCTGATCCATTATCAGTTCCAGAACGAGATCGGCGATATTGACGGTGATACCTACATGACGCCGGCGTGGATGGAGGCACGCGGCAAAAAAACCGATAAACCGCACATCCTCAACGAATACAATCACGCCATGGGTAATTCCTGCGGCAACTTGAAGGAATACTGGCAGGTCATCCGCAAATATCCCTCGCTGGCGGGCGGCTGTATCTGGGACTGGGCCGACCAGGGAATCCGCAAGGTCATCACCGAGGACAACTGGTTCTGGGGATACGGCGGAGACTTCGGCGGTCCGACCACACGGAACTGGCACATCAACGGCGTCACCGATCCCGACCGAACGCCTCAGCCTGAACTGACCGAAGTCAAATACTGGTACCAGTCGATCTGGGTGACACCGAAAGATGTCCTGAACGGCAACGTCGAAATTTATAATGAGCACAACTTTACCAACTTGAATAAATATGATTGTCACTGGGAACTTGTCGAGAACAACAGGGTTCTGCAGAAAGGCGAACTCGATCTCGATATCCCCGCTCGCCAGACGAAGATCATGACCCTGCCGATCGAAAAACCCGATCTCACAGAAGGCGCCGAATACTGGCTCAATTTTACCTTCACGCTGCCGAAAGATACATCCTGGGCGCAGAAAGGACACATCGTGGCCTGGCAGCAACTGGAAATGCCGTACGATGTTTCCAAAGTCGCCGAAACGAATGTCAAAGAGATGGACCCGGTTGACTATAAGCACGAAGTCGGCGCCGTGGTCGTGACGGGAAAAAATTTCGAAGTCAAGATATTCAAACGTTCCGGTGCCATCGAATCCTGGATCTATCAAGGCAAGCAGTTGGTCAAATCGCCGCTGGTTCCGAATTTCTGGCAGGACATGGTGGACAATAACGGCTGGGCCCGCAGACAATGCACGGTCTGGAAAACAGCGGTCGAGCAAAGAAGGGTCGGTAAGACCGGTACCACGCAGATTTGCCCGCAGGTGGTTCACGTCGTAAGTGAATCACATATCAGAACAATGAACTGCACATATATCAATGAATACAGAATTTACGGAAACGGGGACGTCGTTGTTGACAGCATCCTGAAATGTCCTGAAGATGCCAACCTGCCGGTGATTCCTCGCATCGGCATGCAGATGCAGGTGC
>CAZNET010000624.1:0-1657 GCA_964571885.1 uncultured Pirellulales bacterium | reverse complement strand
AAATCGCAGCATCACCATAGCAATAAAGAGACGTGTCGAACGAACCGCAATCACACCTTCATTCGCTCCTGTTCAAGTTTGGTTGCCTTTTTCAAAATAGTTTTTTCCTTCGAGGTCAGACTGTGAATTCCCGTACGCTGGACCTTATCGAGTATCCGGTCAACTTCCATCTGCAGATCCCGCTGCTGCTGAAGCTTTTTTTCCCAGTTGCCCTTATTAATCCTTGTAGTGAATCGCCTAAACGCTCCCAATGACCAAAATACATACAACGCCCCTGCGACCATTCCGGCCAGATGAGCGGCGTCACCGCCCGCATTAGCTCCTCGTGTGATGACCGCGACAAGATATACAAAGGTCAGGCCAATGGCCGCAATCCGTATCGGAACGGGAAAAAACAGTATAAAAACGACAAAATGCGGAAACAAAATCGCGCAGGCGGCCAGCATCCCCAAAATAGCCCCGGATGCACCAACCATTGGTAAAGGAGCCAAAAATCCTATTAATACCAAAAGATAATAAAACAAACCGCCAGCGGCGCCACAACCAAGGTAGAAAATTATGAACCGTTTACTGCCCCAGTGCCGTTCGAGCGTTGGTCCTAAAAAATACAATCCCAGCATATTAAAGAAAATGTGCATGGCACTGTTGGGATCATGAAGAAACTGATAAGTAATTAAACGCCAAATCTGTATCATGTATTGCCAAGACGAGGTATCAAGTTGAAAACTTGAATAAATCAACCTTCCTAAAGGCTGAATAATTATTGAAATCAGATATACGCCAACGTTGATGATCAATAACCATTTGACGACTGAAGTCAATCTTGGAAAAGACATCCTCATATGAGGCTGGTAATATCCCCTTCCCTGCTGGAAGCCATCCTGTACATAATCTCTGTCGTATAAGCCCATGGTTCAAATTATCGAAAAAAACACAATAATACTTTAAATACTAATCACTCTATCGAAATATATCACGCTTTTATACGATCAAATATCACCATCAGTGCGAAGCCAAAAAATAAAAGCCCGATTCCCATGATCTGAGAAACAGTTAAACCGTTATATTCAAAGGGATTATCGTCTCTTACGAATTCAACTAAAAATCGACTGATGCCGTAAACAACGAACATCAGACCAAAGGTACAGCCCGGCCCGGTGAAAAGTTTTTTATTATCGCTTTTTTGACGGGATTTTTGAGATCTTCTCCAGAATAAATATAAAATCCAACTCCAGAAAATAGCGTACATCGCCGAATAGATCTGAGTCGGATGCACCGGCAATGTGCGGTATTGACCTTTAGTTACTTCGTATTTCTGTTGGTCGGTCAGTTCTTCAAAAGGTTTTAATACACGATACTGCTGTCCGTTTTCCTGATAATAATCAAAATAATCGCTTGGCAGCTTTAATTGCGGCTCAGGGCGGTTTCGGTCAGGATCGGGATTGATCTGGCTGTGAAAAGCAATCGAATCATATGGAAAACGCACACCCCAGGGCAGATCGCTGGGTTTTCCGTAACAGCATCCGTTAAGAAAGCAGCCAATCCTGCCGAAACACAAGGCAACCATCAGACCGATCGATAAAATATCGAGGTATTGACGAACAGGGAGTTTGTGAAATCTCAAATATAAAACGATAACAGCAACAGCTACGATTAC
>CAZNET010000623.1:0-1657 GCA_964571885.1 uncultured Pirellulales bacterium | reverse complement strand
GTAACCCCTCAGTTATGGGTGGTAAAGAGTGAATTATGACGAGTCAAAGCTGAAGATGGCTTTACAGGGGTCGATGTCGTCTTGTTCGGCAAGTTTATCAAGTGCGGACTTGAAAGCGGTCGTTACATCAGGCGATCTTTTCTTCAGTGTATGCAGTACCGTCATAAGAATCTCGCGAGTTTTAGCTCCGGCATCGGATTGAGAGCCGAAACTTATCTTTCTTGCAATAACCAGCGGACGCAGTTCCCTCTCGGCCAAATTGTTATCTGCGGGAATATTACGATTCTCTGCCCAGTGATATAATCGCTCGGCCTTTTCTCGAAATATATCCTGGATTTTCTGAATGGCGGGGTGTCTGGCCTGGCGATTGGTGATATTGATGATTTTGTTTTTAATCTTAGCGGCCTGTCGTTTGAATTGGGTGTCTGTCATGTCTAACGTTCGAAGACTGATTGCATTGGCCAACTGGGGTGCCAATGCTTCAACAAAAGATTTGATTTCTGCATTTTCGGGAAAGTCCTTTTCTAAATCGTTGACCGTTCGCAGCAGATGGGCATAACAATACTGAATCGAGCAATGCATTTTGTTATAGCCGTTATAACGATCTACTACCAGAACTCCGGGGACAGGTTTTTCACCAAACACTTCTTTTGCCACACTGGCAGAACGAGTCTTACGAACTCTGAAGATACTGATTTCAGGTGTGCAAAACAGCCACGCATAGCCGTTTTGGCCATCTGTCCTCCAGCCTGTTTCATCGGCATGTTTGACCTCAGAGGCCCTATAGGCTGCTATCAACGCATTTGGAACGTCTTTCAATCGTTTCGACAACTGATGCATCGCGTCAACAAGACTGCTGTAGCCGATACCTGTCTGCTTTTCTATCTGGCCTAATGTGTTGCCGTAAATATAATGCTGAACCGCCACATAGCTAAGCAGTTGGTTTGAATACAAGCACTTGGCAAGAACCCCCGGCGGCCTGGCACTGATGAGCTTTTTGCATTGGGGACAATATTTACGCTGGAGATGATACAGCAGCTTCTTCATCTTGACCGGCTGACAATCCATGACCGTTCGGGCTTTGGTTCCTTTGTCTTCAAGCGTGCTGCCGCAATCCGGACAGGTATCGTCGATAGGTATTTTCTCTACCTTGTCTGCATCTTGCTCACAAATACTTGCCCTGCCATGGCCTTGATGACCGGGTTTGCCGCCGCCCCGATTGCGCTGGTGTTCTTTCCGGCGGCTCGGCTTTACCGGAATCTTTGAAGAGGGTGTGGATGAACCAAAAAAACCTTCATTGGCCGAACGCTGCTGATAACGCAGTTTCGTTTTGAGAGAGGAAATTTCTTCTTCGAGGTCGTTGATCTTCTGCTGTTTACTGAGGCATTCTTTGCAATAGGTCATGGCCACCTTTTCCGTGATTTATTCAACCGGCTTAGTTTTTATCGGGGCTTAGCCTGTGTAAACTTGAGCTATATAGGTGATGAGATGGCGGACAAAATAAATTTTTTTGAAAAAATTTTAACCTCTGTCAGCGTAGCCCAATAGGCCGTTCTTACAATCCAAAAACCGCATAATACGCCGAAAAACGAGTTTATAGAGCATATTGAAGCTCGCTTAGCAGCAAAATAATCCCCACCCGTAACTGACCGGTTAC
>CAZNET010000622.1:0-1660 GCA_964571885.1 uncultured Pirellulales bacterium | reverse complement strand
ATTGACGGCTTCGACAAAGGTATCAACACAACAAATATCGTCAACAGTATGACGTATGAGCACATTCTTTTGAAAAACATTGGAACCGTAGGTATTTATAACAGCGGTCAGGTTTTCAGCATCCGCGGTCTTATCTCGTGCAGTGATGTCACTGTAATTGAAAATACAGGCGATGGTGTCATGACCATTCTTGATTCCCGGCTTAAAGGTTACGGTACTGCGTCCACCTTGCCCGCCATCAAAAACAGCGCCGGTATGTTCGTCAGAAATGTCCAGACATCCGGATTCTGCACAGCGGTCAGTAACAATCAGGGGCATAACCAGAACGCGGATGGTCCCTACGTCGAAGAATTCGCAAGTCATGATCCGTGCAGTTTATGGCCGATCCCGAAATTTTCCTTGAACCTGCCCATTAAAGAAACACCCGTCATCGAATGGGAACAGGATTTCAACGAGTGGGCCAATGTCGAACTATATCCAGGATCAAATGATAGTCAAAAGATCCAGAATGCTATCGATTCCGGCAAATCAACAGTTTATCTTCCTAAGCGAAATTACAATGTTTCCGGTGTGATTGAAATCCGCGGAAACGTCGAACGCATTGTTGGATGTGAATCTTTCCTTAAATTTTCAGAAGGAACTTCAACGATCCTGCACCTTGTGGATTGTCCTACTTCGCCAAAAGCAGTCGAATTATTTCAGTTGAATTTCGATGTTGACCGGGCCAGACCCTCAATAAACAATACCTCGACCGACAGAACATTGATCGTGAAATACGCCAAAGGGACCGGCGGCAATCATACCGGTACCGGAGATGTATTCCTCGAAGATTGCGGCAGTGGAAGATTAAAACAGCAAATCTTCAATGGCGTCAATGTCTGGGCAAGACACTTTAACGTCGAGAGCAGAAACGACAAGACTCACGTTATTAATAATTCAGGAATCTTATGGGTGCTTGGCCTTAAAACGGAAAACGCGGGCATCGTTGTCCAGACCACTAACGGCGGTTATTCTGAGATCTGCGGTCATTTCAATTATAACGGAATGATGTCAGACACCTATTACCTTTATCCGACCTATGATATTGACGAATCCTCGATGTCATTGACAATGGGAGGCGCGGACTTTGGTACAAATCAAAAAGTTATTGACTTTGTCAGAGAAAAACACACCACAACACGTTACCTTAAACGCGAGGACATTTATCCCCGTTCCGGTTACGGTATGATGCCGTTATTTGTCGGTCGTCATCTCGCCAAGTCTCCAGACGGTGAGGTTTTGCTTGATAAAGACGTTTATACAGGCGGGGATACCGTTTCTGTCAGGCTTGAAGATATCGATCTGGCAGGTGACGGCAGTGTCAATGTGACACTAAACAGCTCCTCGGGTGATTCGGAAACCGTTAGTTTAACCGAAGATCCGGCTAACTCCGGTATTTTCTCGGGTTCGATTATCACTGCCGAAACAGCAAGTTCCGCCGAAGACAGTACGCTCCAGGTTTACAGAAACCATCTTATCGCCGTTAACTATACGGACAATGACGATGGTTTCGGCAGCACAGTGGTTAAACAGGACATCGCGTCGATCGACGGCACACCCATCATTATTGACGGTACGGACTTCACTTCAGGCATTCCCGCCAACTGGACTGTCATTGACG
>CAZNET010000621.1:0-1661 GCA_964571885.1 uncultured Pirellulales bacterium | reverse complement strand
GGCCGACCATTTGTTAAGCACTTATTTCGATTCGGGTCTGGATCCGGATACGACGTATTACTATGTCGTGACCGCACTGGATGAGACCGGTAATGAATCGGCTGCTTCCAACCAGGCTTCTGATACCACCGATCCTATTGATGTTACACCCCCGGCGGTACCGGCGAACTTAACCGCACTGGCGACCAGTGCGAGCCAGATCGAACTGAACTGGGATGATAATACCGAACTTGATTTTGATCATTATCTGGTGTATCGTTCCCTGATCAGCGGTTTCGAACCCAATGCGAGTACGCTGATCTCCGGTAGTCTGACCAACAGTGCCTTTTCCGATTCCGGTTTGCTGGCCGATACGACATACTATTATAAAGTCACCGCGACAGATACGTCGGACAATGAATCGAGCTCGGCCAGCGCCAGCGCCACCACGCAGCAGGCCGGCGAATTGCCCAACAGTGTCGCCTACTGGAAATTCGACGATGGGACCGGCAGCACAACCGCCGCCGATTCCAGCGGCAACGGCAGAACCGGAACGCTGATCGAATTCGATCCGGCAACCGACTGGGTGACAGGTCACCTGAACGGCTGTCTTGATTTCGCCGATCCCAATGCTTATGTCAATATCGACGGCTATAAAGGGGTCACCGGCACCAACTCAAGGACCATCACCGCGTGGATCAAGGCACCCCCCGAGAACACCTCCAATGCCATTGTAAGCTGGGGCGATGTTGATAACGGCGAGGGAACCGGATGGACGTTACGTCTGAAAAACGGAAAGCTACGTATCCAGGTCTGGAATGGCGGTGTTGACGGCTCATCAGCAGTTAACGATAACCAATGGCATCATGTCGCGGTTGTACTCGACAGTGACGGAACACCGACATTGAATGACCTTGAATTTTATATCGATGGAAATACCGACAATCACAGTTCCAATAGTCAGCTGATCAATACCCATGCTGAAATCGATGTGTATGTCGGCGCCGCACCTAATCCCTATTCTTTGACAACGAAAAGATGGCAATGGGTAGGTCAGTTAGATGATGTCAGGATTTATAATACGGCCCTTACGCAAACCCAAATTCAGAGTGTTATGAATGGAAACGGTCAGTAAGCGGAATGAAAATTTGAAGATTTCGAACGAGCCAAAAGGTGGTTTTTTCGTAGAAATAATGGAATAAAATTTGATTTGATGAGATTTTTTATAAAAAACACGGTTATTAGCGTTATTTGACGAATAAAGAGCGTCACATGACGAATATAAGTATTCTAAACAATATTATTAATGGAGCAAAAATATGAAGAACTTTATCGGTGTTTTGTGTGTGATGATGACGGTTCTATTAACTCTCAATCTCTTGGCCGGGCCCTGTCCTCAGGGGGATATCGACGGGGATTGTCAGATCAATACCATGGATATGAATATGCTTTGTGAGCAGTGGCTGGGTTCAGGTTCCTGTTCTTCCGGCAGTGCGGATCTGAATTTGGATAGTTCCGTGGATTTTGACGATTACAGCGTTGTTGCCGGTAATTACGGCCAAAAAGGTGTTTATCATAAGAACATGCCACTGCCGAGTGACTCAGGTGTGGTTAATGTTCTTGATTACGGCGCCATTCCTGATGACGGCATTGATGATACCACCGCCATCCAGAACGCACTG
>CAZNET010000620.1:0-1667 GCA_964571885.1 uncultured Pirellulales bacterium | reverse complement strand
AAAAGATCGGTTGTCGAATTCCAGCCGTTCGAAAATTCACTATAGTTAACGGCTGAAACCGCCCAATCCCCTTTTTCGGAGATAGCCCGCCGAAAGGCGGCATGATCTGTCACATGTTCCGTATGCATGTAGGTTAAGCTGACTTTGTGAACAACCCATCTTGCGGCCTCTGAATCCCTGGTATCAAACAATATGACCGTTGGGACAAAATCAAACATTTTTTCCGGCGTGCGGCTATTTTTTAAACGAGCATCTTTGACATAAATGCGATCTTCACCCCTTATATAAGATCTCATTGAGGCTTTAATATCAAGCCCCTCGTAAAGACTGCCATCAAAAGGAGTGGTTATTTTTTGCTTGTCGTTTTTTGCAGTTTTCTTTCTGGCTTCTACGGACAAACCAGTCAGTAAGTGATCCCAGGCCGGCCAGGTTCTTATGTACCCGCCAAAAAAATAAGTGTTTCGACGGGGTTCCTCCTTCCACTCCCAAGAAACTACAGGAAAATTATCATTCCTTTTAAACCCCTGTCGAACATGCATTCTAAAAGGCTTGGTGCGACGCCCATCCGGATTCTTAAAAACACCTTTAAAATCGCCATTTGAATCTTGGGCCTTGCCAATGATCGGCAGGTCAGGGTAATCGGTTGGGGAAAGCCAGTCGATGTCCATAAGGCCCGCTGTTAAAGCTTCGCAAAAACTTGCCGACATTACCGAGCCGGCGGCCTTTAATGAAGTCCGCATGTCCGGCCCGATAAGCTGATTGACGATACAGAGATTAAGCATATACTGTTTGAGATTAGCGCAGGCGAAAAGGTCGCGATGTTTCGCTTCATTTGTTTGCCAGCTGCTGTTTTGCGTAAAATATCTTGTGCAAACGCGGTTGAATGTATCTGAGAACATCTGCCGATGCGGAAGGGCTTTCGGCGTTCGTCTGCTTTGCTGATGCGCGGGGCTTCTCGTGGATTCATAGGCCTCCGCCGCTTTTGGATATTTATCCAGATATCGAATGGCAAGAACCGGATGAACGATGACACGGCAGAAGAATTCCGGATCAACATCATCCTCAACACTGTGATCGGCAAGAATGTCCAAATCTGCCAGATGGCATTGAATGCGTCTCCAATGGGCCAATCCACAGGTGAAAAGCACCCGAGTATGAGTCTTTAAAATCGCTTTAAGGCGGGAAGCCATGGCCTTCTCGCGCATATCATCAATTGCATCATCCCTGCCGGCTTCAGCAAATTTTAAATGCGTCCCAACATATTTCTCAACATTTCCTGCCGCAATGGCGGGATCTTGAATCATCGCATGGCCGTATTTCGGGGTACCGATGTCTTCAACATCGACTCCGTAAACCGGAATATCCAGCTCGATCGCACAGCGAATCGCCTCTATGATCGAATCAGTTGGCGACAAAGGCAGAAGAGACAGCGAACGCTTATCCGAACGGCTCTCCCTTTCCAGGAATTTATTTTGACTCTCATATTTTGTGAATTCGTAAAAAAACCGAAGCCGCTTCTGCTGCCTTCTGATTTCTGACTTGAACATACCCAGCAGCAAAGGCAGATTAGTTTTGTTTGCCCGGGTATCAAAAAGCTCTAAAATAAAATTTTTTGCCGCCGCCGCAGTATTCGGAGAACATCTGGCTCGCGTTGGCGGAGTGGGCCA
>CAZNET010000619.1:0-1671 GCA_964571885.1 uncultured Pirellulales bacterium | reverse complement strand
TGAATATAAACGGGAACAATTTGAAATTCGAGAATTTTGCTTTTCGGTTCGGTCTAAATTCGACTGTCGATTTTCGAGAAACCAAAGGTGAAAACAGAGCAGTCAAAGACTTCGGTCACTGCTATACTGTGCTTGCATCCCGATCTCTCGGTGTTCACCTGCTCTAAAAATAACTTCTGGCTTAGCGCCGACGAAAACATGCTTGTTGCGCAGCGACAATACGGGGGGTTTGACACGCCAAAGGCGAGCCGCGAAAGCAAATCCCGCGATCATTTTCTTTATACCGATCGCTGTTTCGGCCCGGCAAGCCTGTTTTTATTTCTTGTCATTGATTCTATAAAGGTGTATGATATCGCATTCTCGAATTCCTATTGTATGATATAGATACGAAAAGACGATGCTGTTACCAATACGAACGAATATACAGACACGAAAGACACCTTACGCGAATTACGCCCTGATCGTCATCAATATCCTGATTTTCCTGGCGACTTACTACGAGCATCGAAATCCCATCACCGGCGCACCGGAAGTGCTGCGAGCCTGGGCCGATCAGTTCATGCTTACCCCCGCCCGGCCTTATCTGTGGCAGTTTATCAGCTATGCCTTTCTCCACGGCAGTGTGATGCACATCTTCGGCAATATGTTCTTTCTCTACATCTTCGGCAACAATGTCAATGACAAACTCGGTACCACCGGCTATCTGTGTTTCTATCTCGGCGGGGCGGTGTTCAGTGGTATCGGCCATACGATCATGAGCAGCTCGCCCTGTCTCGGCGCCAGCGGCGCCGTCGCCGCGGTCACAGGCGCATATCTGGTCCTGTTTCCCCAAACGCTGATTACTATCGTGTACTGGTTTATCTTTATCGGCACTATGGAACTGCCGGCGATCTATTTCATACTGTTTAAATTGATCATCCTCGACAATGTTATTATCCGTACTACCCCGAATGTCGCCTATGACGCACACTTGGCCGGGTACGCCTACGGCATCGCCGCGAATCTGCTGCTACTGTCACTCGGCCTGATCGAATCGAGTCACTTTGACCTCTGGGCCATGATCAAACAATGGAACCGAAGACGCAAATACCGTGACGTCGTTTCCGCCGGTTACGACCCGTTCGCCGGACGGACTATGACCAAGCGGCAGGTCAAAGTTCAAAAAACCTACATCGATAAACAAAAAGAAGAAAAAATCAACCGCCTCAAATCAGAAATTGCCGAATGGATCGCAAAACGCAACCCCGCTCAGGCCGCCGACGTTTACCTCGAACTGGTCGATACCGACAGCCAGCAGGTCCTGCCGCGACAGCAGCAGCTTGATGTGGCCAATCATCTGGCCAGCGAAGCGCTCTATAAAGAAGCCGCTAACGCCTATGAAAAATTTCTGCTGCACTACCCCAACTATGAATACATCGAACAGATCGAATTAATGTTGGGTTTGATCTACGCCCGGCACTTAAAGGACGGGCATCTCGCGGTCAGTCATCTTGAAAAAGCTCTCGAAAAACTTACCGACGAAAACCAAAAACAGATCTGTAAAGATGAACTGGCAAAATTCAAAAGATGATACATGCATTGTTCGAAGTAAAAGATTTTTTATTTTTTTATTGACAATTTTCCTCATTAATGATACGCATTTGCTTCGAAGCTGGATGCTCATGGTTTAAT
>CAZNET010000618.1:0-1674 GCA_964571885.1 uncultured Pirellulales bacterium | reverse complement strand
CGACATCTCCGGCTCCCATTTCAGTTTTGATAATATTTAACGCTCTGTCGGATTCCGACAGTGATACGGGATGTTTAATTATTTTTCCTTTGCGTGACGAATCAACCGGCAGACGTTTCATGACGCCGGGCCGGGCGGTTGCCATCTGAGATTTGGACTCTTTTGTACAGATGGTCGCCATGACATTGCCGCCCAGAGCCGGTCGGGTCTGCAGCAGAATGCCGATCTCCCCTTTTCGTGAACTATCGCGTATATCCAGCGAGGTGCAATCCGCCGTCAAGCCGCAGGCAACACGATAGGATACCATCGGCGCCAGTATTCTGCCTTGGGGGGTCGCGGCATATAAAACAATCTGGGGCCAGTATTTTTTGATGACATCGGCGACAGCTTTTCGATAGGCTCCCGCGTCAAAATGCTCCAGGATTTTATCGTCGATCACATAAACATTATCCGCCCCGCCGGCGATAATCTCACCGGCCATTGACTCAACCTTGTAACCGGCCAGACAGACACCGACTTTGGTTTCCAGTGAATCCGCCAGGTGACGGGCCTTTCCGATCAGTTCGAATGTCGCCGGATGAATCACACCGTCACGATGTTCGGCCATCACCCAGACTTCTCCCTGATAAGAGGGTTCTGTCAGTTTCAAACCTTCAAGCATGTCACCAAGCGCTTTTTCATGAAAACGGCCGTCTGCCGCTTCCAGGATTTTTTTCCTGACCGTATCATCAATCGCCGACACAGATTTGATATTCAATTGATCCAGCGTTTCTGAAAGACTTTGATAATCCTTGTTCTCTTTCTCGGTAGCTTCGAAGCTTCTTTCACACCATTTATCTCTTTTGAAAGGCATGATATAGTCCGCTTTCGAAGCGGCACCGTCGCCGTTATTTCCCTCGTCCGAACGTTTATAACTTTCTTTGATGATGCCGGCCAATTCTTTAACATCCGTTATTTCCCGGCATTTTCTGGTCGTTTTGCCGGGGGGAAAAACGCGGATCACTTTGGTCTTTGATCCTTTCGCGCCGACTTGAGTCGCGTTAATATCATCGTTGCCCCAAGTAATGACGTCGGCGTGCGCGGCTTTACGGCTTGCCGCAAACGTGGCAAAAAGCGGGTATTCATATTTGGCCACGGTGATAATCGCAGGCAGTTTTTTGGGTGTTACCACCTGGCTGCCCCCACTGATAATCCGAGTGAACTCGAAATGGTCCGATTTGAATTGGACATCGGTCGCGTAAGCGACACAGGGCAAATCCAGTTCCTCGGCGATCTGACCGGGCACCTGCGCGGTGTCG
Source organism: uncultured Pirellulales bacterium (assembly GCA_964571885.1). Classification (GTDB taxonomy): domain Bacteria; phylum Planctomycetota; class Phycisphaerae; order Sedimentisphaerales; family Anaerobacaceae; genus CAZNET01. Next base: position 376 of record CAZNET010000618.1, on the reverse strand, counting down.
CCGTCAACGGACTGCATTCCGGAAACGACAAAATAATCATCGCTGCCTTTAAAAATATCTTTGACGATTTTTCTGACGGCAAAGGCCAATGGATTCGCGGTCGCCCAGGTATCGGCTCCTCCCAGGGCCCGGTCGGTCAGCAGGACGGTCAGATCCGCACATCGACTCAGGCTATAACGCAAAACTTCCTCAGCCATCGGCGGTCCCATTGTCAGGCATACGATCTTACCGCTGGTATCGCCGCTGTCTTTTTTCATCTTGTTGGCAAAAGCCAGTGCCTGAGCGTCAAGGTCGTTGATGACACTGGCGAGTCGGCTTCTGACCAATGTACCGGTTTTGGGATCAAACGCATTATCGGTGATCTGTGAAACATCCG
>CAZNET010000617.1:0-1680 GCA_964571885.1 uncultured Pirellulales bacterium | reverse complement strand
CAATTCGCTTCCTGACAACCAGCAAATCATTTTTGTACCGGATCAGCATCTCGGCAGATTTGTCGAAGAAAAAACCGGCCGAAAACTGATCCTTTGGCAGGGCTATTGCCAAAGTCATGTATGGATAACCATAGAAGATCTGACAGAAGCCAAACAACAGCATCCCGACGCCGTGATTATGTGTCATCCCGAATGCAATGAGCTTGTAAAGGAAAAGGCCGACGAGATTCTCAGTACCGGTCAGATGCTCACGTTTGCAAAGCAGTCGAACGCAAAGGAATTTATTATCGCGACAGAAACCGGTATTATTCATGCGTTAAAGAAAGAAAATCCGGACAAGCGATTTTACGAGGCGACCAATAAAGCCTTTTGCGCAAATATGAAAAAAATATCGCTCGAAAAGGTATTGTGGTCCCTCGAGGACATGAAATATCACATTACCGTACCCGAACCGATAAGAACGAAAGCAAAAAAATCTCTCGACCGGATGGTTGACGTTATCCCTGATTAAATAAAGGATGGATTTTATGGAAAAGGAAAAAAATTATTCGGTTGAAACGCTGGCACTTCATGGCGGTCAACAGGTTGATCAGGACACACTCAGCAGAGCGGTTCCGATTTACCAAACGACCAGCTATCTGTTCAGGGACACCGATCATGCTGCCGATCTGTTTTCACTGAAACAATTCGGCAACATCTATACCCGCATTATGAATCCGACAGTCGACGTGCTGGAAAAACGAATCGCTGCGATGGAAAGCGGGATAGGTGCGCTGGCCTTTTCATCCGGTATGGCCGCTATCAACGGTGCCATTCTGAACATATGCAAAGCGGGTGAGCATATCGTTTCATCAAGTTCCCTTTACGGAGGCACCGTAACACTTTTTAGTCACACATTGCCCAAATTGGGGATCGAGGTAACATTTGTCGACCCGAAAGAACCGGATAATTTTGCCCAGGCAATTCAAGAAAATACACGATTGTTATACATCGAGACGATCGGCAATCCTAAAAATGACGTCCTGGATTATAAAAAAATCAGCGACATCGCGCATCAGAACAATATTCCCCTGTTCTGTGATAATACCGTGGCTTCACCGATACTGTTTAATCCCATAAAACACGGTATCGATATCGTGATTCATAGCTGTACCAAGATCATCGGCGGTCACGGAACCAGTATCGGCGGTGTCGTGGTCGATTCGGGTAAATTCAACTGGTCCAATGGAAAATTTCCCGAACTGACCGAGCCGGATCCGAGCTATCACGGCGTTCAATATGTGGAAAACTTCGGCCAGCTCGCTTACATCATCAAATTACGTACACAATTATTGCGTGACATGGGGGCTTGCATGTCACCGTTCAACGCGTTTTTGTTCCTGCAGGGACTCGAAACAATTCATCTGCGGGTGCCGAGGCACTGCGAAAACGCACTGGCACTGGCAAAATGGCTCGAGAAACATGAGCAGGTTACCTGGGTGAATTACCCCGGCCTGTCGTCGCATCCGGATTACAATTTAGCTCAGAAATATCTGCCGAAAGGCCAGGGAGCGATTCTGGGCTTTGGAATAAAAGGAGGCCAAAAAGCCGGGATCAAATTTATCAACAGTGTAAAGCTTGCCAGCCATCTGGCCAATATTCTTGACAGCAAGACCTTGGTGATCCACCCGGCCAGTACGA
>CAZNET010000616.1:0-1686 GCA_964571885.1 uncultured Pirellulales bacterium | reverse complement strand
GTACACACTGGAATATGGCGGGACGACCGTTAACGGCGAGGCCTCTGTCAGTACGTCCAGGACGATCACCTTCCCGCATTACACGGCCTTTAAGCTGACCATCGCCAGACCGTCCTACGGAAGGATCGCCGTGCTGCACTGCAAGGAAAACGACAACAAAATCCTCTGCGTGTACCACAAGAGCCATCCCTGATACGAACCGCTGAAAAGACGAAATGACAATTTGGTCTGTAACAACACTCTTTGACATAAGAGCGGATGAAAATATTACATCTTCCTTTTAAGGAATACAAAAATGAAAACGGTAAACATTTGGACAATTTGTTGGGCCATGTTGGTAACCGCGTCGGCGGTTATCGCCGCACAGACCCTGACGGTCAACGGCCAGGATGTCAATTCGGTGACATTATACCTCGATAAAACCGTCACCGTCGAGGTTGTTTCGGACAACAGCTCGGCCTACTCAGATTTAATTGGATTTGACCAGTGCCGGTCCCTTGGTGAACTGACGCATATCGAAACCAAACCCGAGGCCGGCAACTTCGCGTCGGTGTATGAGAAAACGGAGCCTAATTTCTGCGGCTTCCAGGTAATCGCGTCTTCTTTGATGGGCTCGATAACGCCGGGCGTGCATTTTGTTTTCGAATATACGCCCAGACGCCTCGGCCAGGACCAGATCAAGCTGTACGACGGAATGCACACGACCTTGTTCGACTCGGTGACGTTCACGATCCAGCCGACGACCATGACAACCGCCTTTACCTACCAGGGCCGGCTCATCGATTACAATCTGGTCGCCGACGGCGCTTATGATTTTCAGTTCGGCCTGTACGATGCGCCGACAGACTCGAATCAGATCGGCAGCGATGTCAATATCGCCGAAGTGGAGGTCATCGACGGTTATTTCACCGTGATGCTGGATTTCGGCTCCGATGCCTTTCTCGGCGAGGACCGCTGGCTGCAGATCGGTGTCCGCGCAGGTGATCTCGAAGATCCGAACACATACACATTGCTTAATCCCCGCCAGCAATTGACCGCGACACCGATCGCATCGGTGGCACGCGAGGCGGCTTACTGTGAAAACGCGGTCTCCGGCGGCGGCACGGTCAACACCATCGCAAAGTTCGTAACCCCGGAAGTGATCGGCGATTCGGTCATTCATGAATCGGCAGGCAAGATCGGTATCGGAACCGACAGTCCCCACGGGACACTTCAGTTAAACGACTATGATAATCAATTGGTATTGGTCGGTACAAACGCCGCGGCGAATGAAAAAAACTGGGTTCTCGGCGCCGATCAGTACGGCCTGACACTATCGGCTGTCACGGACAGCTTCAGCGGCTGGGCGGGAATTCTCCACATCGAGCGTAACACAACCGCCCCGGAGCGGATCATTTTTCCGAATCCCGGAAAGTTCGGGATCGGAGAAGCGTACCCCGATGCCACACTCACGGTCAGTGCCAGCGGCGGCGCGGACGATCTTTTCATGCTGAGCTCAAATGACAATATGGACGGCGACCTGTTCATCGTTAAGAACAGCGGCGACGTCGGTATCGGCACAAAAACACCCGCGCGTAAACTGCATGTCAACGATGTCATCAGACTCCAGCCCCGCACGTCGGCTCCGTCGAGCCCCTCCGAAGGGGACATGTATATGGACAGTACGACGCATAAACTGATGGTTTA
>CAZNET010000615.1:0-1686 GCA_964571885.1 uncultured Pirellulales bacterium | reverse complement strand
ACAGGCCCGACCGGGTGGCGGACCTGCTGGAAAAGGTCGGACTTTCCGCCGAATACTTAAATCGTTATCCGCATGAGTTTTCCGGCGGTCAGCGGCAGCGTATCGGTGTCGCCCGGGCACTGGCGCTGGAGCCGAAATTGATTATCTGCGACGAACCTGTCAGCGCATTGGATGTTTCCATTCAGTCACAGATTCTGAATTTATTAAAAGACCTGCAGCAGGACTTCGGCCTGACGTATATGTTCATCGCCCACGATCTGGCGGTGGTGGAATTTTTCTGTGAGCATCTGGCAGTGATGTACATGGGCAAAATCGTAGAAAAAGCCGGCTCTGAAGCGATTTATAAGAATCCGTTCCATCCTTATACCAAGATATTGATGTCCGCTATTCCCCAGATCGACACCTCCAGGAGGGGTCAAAGACGCGCCGCAGGCGGTGAAATTCCAAGTTTGCTCAGGCCGCCCCGGGGCTGCCCGTTTAATCCCAGATGCCCGTTAGCGCAAGAAAAATGCAGGGAAATGGTCCCCGAACTCGTTGAAAAAGAAGAAGAGCATTTTGTGGCATGCTGGATGTGTTAAAAAAGTTCATTTAAGGGTGTTTTTTGGCGATATTTCTGGTATCATTGCGGGAGTAAAAAATGGAACCGGAAGCTAACATTCAGATTGAAGAAAGACAAGGCGTCGTGGTGGTGACGTTTCACGCGATCTCTATTAGTAATTCCGAACAGATTGCCTCGGTTTCACAACAGATTAAAAAAACCGTCGAACAGGAAACGCCTGCTAAATTGATCTTCGATTTCGCAGAAGTGAAATTTTTCTCATCTCAGGTGCTGGGCTTGTTGGTAGAAATGAAAAATCTGCTTGAACCGAAGGACGGCCGGGTCATCGTCAGTTCGATCAATCCTCAATTGTATCGAGTGTTTAAGATAACAAATCTTGACAAACTATTTGAATTTTATCCGGATAAAGATTCAGCCGTCACAGGTAAAAAAACAGACCGTTAATCTTTTGTTTTTATTAAAGGACCATAATGATGTATATTAATACACAATTTTCGGTTTTTATGGTTAATAAACCCGGCGTACTGGCGAAGGTACTCGGAGAGTTCGCGAAAGCGAAAATTAATATTATCGCAATGACGATGATGGACTCGGCCGAACACGGTGTGATGCGGATCATTTTTTCCGCACCCAAGCATGCTCGTGAGATTCTGGCGAAGTTGAATATGCCGTTCAGTGAAACAGAAGTGTTATGTGTCAATCTGACTAACAAAGCGGGCGCTTTTGCGACCGTTGTGGAAAAGCTGTCAAAAAAACATATTAATATTTCCTATGCCTATTGCACCGCCGGTGCCAGAGGCGGTAAAACCACGGGTGTGATTAAAGTACCGGATTTGAAAAAAGCGATGAAAGTCTTGCAGAGCAAAGCAACAAAAGACACGAAATCCAAACCAACGGTCCGGCGATCCAAAGCTGCGAGATAATGGGTTTTTTAAGATGTAATGAGTCATTGTCGGTTTCTTTAGATTTAAAAATAAGAGGGTATGGGAAATTTTTATATTGAAGAACAAGGCCGTTTTTGTGTTCGTAGATTTAAAAAAACCTTGATTTAATCGATATTTTTAGTTATAATTCACTATTTACAAAAATGTGTAAATAGAAGGCTTTTGTATGGAGATATAAATGAT
>CAZNET010000614.1:0-1695 GCA_964571885.1 uncultured Pirellulales bacterium | reverse complement strand
GCTTCGAGGCCTTGATAGAATGTTTCGAACCCGTGTAGGTGAAAAAAAGTTTCTTCAGACTGTCGTCGTAATATCCCTTGAAATCACTGCCGAGCTCTCTGCGTTTGCGACTGTAAAAAGCTTCGAGTGTCGAGGTCATTCTTGCCGCCGACCACGGCGGGTCCTCGCGCACCGTCACCAGCGGCGGATTTGAATCGATTCGTTTCATCAACCGATCGACGTAATTCAGTTTCTTAATAACCGGCCAGTTGGCGTATTTCTGCCGCCAATCATTATCCGGCGTCAGCCAAACCGCAAATGTCTCGGCAAAATCCTCATCCGGATGTGACTGAGCGTAATTATGTTCAAGATGAATAACGCATTTTTTGGAATAAGGCTGATAGTAATACTTGTCAGAGTAGCGGGCACTGAAGGGGCCGAACAACTCACGCCAGCGCGTTTTTTTGTAAAGTTCGTAAGCGTAATTGACGGCATGGCCGCATTCGTGCCTCAACAGTTTCATAAACGATTTCTCGCTGCCCCCCTCGATTTCGTACATCATTTTCTGCTCGATGGTTTTAAGCCGGCGATGAGCTAAATAGAAAGGAATCCCAATGATCGGCATCTTTTCCGGCACGAACCACTCATCAGCCAGATAGCAAGGCGGCCGAAACGATAAGCCTTTGGCTTCAAGTTCTTCGTAGAGCCGTCCAATCATCGGCTCCAGCCCGCTGCCGGGGATCTGAAGCCCAAGATCACGGATCCGAATCCCAAGAATCTCATCATCTGAAAGTTTGTCCAGATCGACCGGCATGGTCTCTTTGGCACTGGTTTTCTTTTTCGCTTGTGAACGTTTTGTCGGTGCCATAAACACATCATACATCATTCTATACCCGTTGTCACGAACAGAAACGAAGATATTTCACTAAAAATAAGCATTTTTCAAATAAAACCCCGGCTGTGATTTTCGTTTTGACTTGACTTTTTGAAGATTTTTGGTATGATAAAATAAGGTTAAGGACGGCTATTCGTGATTTCTTTGAGTGCAACTTCCAATGGATAACAGAAAAACCAATACGCAGCCAACCGCAGTGGTCATCGGCGAAAAAACCGATGAATTTGTGCATGGGATCATTGCCTTGCTGATCGAATATGACGTGGAATTTGTCCTGGCCGAAACAATTTACCAGGCCGCAGCGAAATTGGCTGCTTTAGATGACAATGATCTGATTTTTTTCGGCAGAGCCGCAGAAATGACAATGGAAAACGGCGCGTTTTTGAAACGCATAAATGAGCTCTCATGTCCATGCTGCTGTTTAACCGAAGGTGAAATGCCGGATAAAGGCTTTGACATGTTTTTGATAGGCGACATAAAGGACGCTGAAACTTTTTTGAGCAATTGCCGGGAACAGAAAAATGAAAGCCAAAGAAACAGTAAAACGTTTAACAAAAATGAGTTTTTGACGACCCAGGAAGAGCTTGACGCTTTACTGGATAACGGGGACGGATGAAATGGCAGAAGAAAAAAACATTCTGATTATCGGTAATATTAAAAACAGCTTTACGGATACGGACAGAATCGCGCCGCCGATGTTTACCGTACAACAAGATATTCTTGGCGGGATCGAAGAAGCCGCCGATAATGATTTTGACATGATCGTCGTGGTGATAAACTGTATCAAATCGGATAAGATTTCCGCGCTGAAGGCCCTGCGT
>CAZNET010000613.1:0-1705 GCA_964571885.1 uncultured Pirellulales bacterium | reverse complement strand
CATTAAAAAACAAGTCGGGATCAAAACCTCCGATTTGAAGTATTTATTTGAAATAATTCACACCTATTCACATTTTCAAAGCCATATTGATGTTTTTCAATGTCGTTATCGATCCGGACAATTGTCTCACAAAACAACACAGAAATGGGTGTTATATCAGGATATGAAAAAATTCGCTCTTACGACCGCTTCACGAAAAATTTTGAAAAATATGATGAAGATTTGATATACATCAGATTCTAAAAATTAAACAAAATCCCTTTGACGAACAGGTCATTTAAAGTTATTGTTAAATCATAAAATGTATATTAACTGTTTTAGGAGACTTGATATGCCTGATGAAAAAATGACTCATAATGAAGACTGCAAAACGGACAAACATAACGAGCATCTTTGTTTTTTAATGTATGAAGGTTTTCACTTAAAAAACAAAGAAGCTTATAAGCAGATGGTTCAGGATGCCAACTACCGCTGTCAGAATTGCGGCAGAACGGCAAAAAGAGCAGAGAATCTCTGTGTCCCAATTGAACTGTAATACCATGACAAACGGTTAATCGGTACATGGTCATACGAATCAAAAATCTGCACCTGCGGGCTATTATCGGCTTAAATGACTGGGAACGCGAAAAAGCCCAGGATATCATGGTAAACCTGGAATTCGAAATAGATGGTGATCGGGCGGCCGAAACCGACGACATTAAAGACAGTGTGGATTATAAAAGAATCAAATATAAAATCGTCGACTCGGTGGAAAAGACCGAATTTTTTCTGCTGGAAAGACTGGCCGGATTCATCCTCGAATTGGTCATGGAAGAGAAAAAAGTGAAAAAGGCAACCGTTGAGATCGATAAACCGCATGCACTGCGGTTTGCTGAATCGGTATCGATCCAATTAACACGTGAAAGAAAAGATTAAAATGAACAAGGCCGTTATATCCGTCGGTTCAAATATCGAGCCCGAGCAGAATATCGAAAAAGCCGAAGATATTTTGAGAAACGAGCAAAAATTCATCACGAAATCGACATTCATTACCACCAAGCCCCAGGGCTTCGCAGATCAGCCTGATTTTATCAATGGTGTCTTCTATATTGAAACGAAATTTGAGTTGAAACAATTGAAAGAATATCTCAAAGAGATTGAAACAAAACTGGGCCGTACTCGTACCGAAAATAAAAATGGGCCCCGCACGATCGATCTGGATGTTACGGTGTTTAACGGACGGGTCGTGAACGAAGATTATTATGTTTACGATTTCGTAAAAAAAACCGTTCTGGAGATCATGCCCGAATTAAATGTCGAATTTGATGGAATCAATGAAGATATCATCGAAGAACACTTCCGGGAAATCATGGAAAAAGGATTGGGTCTGGATATGACAGATCCGAACTTTGTTGAGACACCCCAGCGCGTAGCCAAAGGTTTTCATGAAATATTCATGGGGTTAGAGACGGCTGACAAACAAATCCACGAAATATTGAAAAAAGGATTCCCAACCAAGTACGACGGTATCGTACTGGAAAAAGACATTATCGTTTTTTCGATGTGTCCACATCATTTTTTACCCATCCGTTATGAGGTGGCGATCGGCTATATCCCGAACGGCAAAGCACTGGGGCTGAGCAAACTGGCGCGTGTGATTGAATTGATGGCGAAAATGCCGACCATGCAGGAAACCTTTACTGACCGTATTGTTGATGAAATTACC
>CAZNET010000612.1:0-1706 GCA_964571885.1 uncultured Pirellulales bacterium | reverse complement strand
CATAACCCAAAACGACAAGACCGACAAATAACAGTAAAAGTTGGAAAAACAACAAATAAGCCTCATCACCTTTTAGGCTGTCCGGTTCTATCTTACGGCAGACATAGATGAAAAATAAAAACGAACCCAGACTGTAGCTGACTAATCGCCACTTTCTCGGCAGATTCAAAAGTAAGTGCATACCCAGAAACGGTACCAGCATAATAAACACGTAAATATAGCCGCCGTGAACATTGCTCCAGAAAATCGTTACCGGTACCAATAGCCATATATAATATTTGTTGCGCACCACGGCTAAGATCAATATTAATAAGAACACCGGTACCAGTAGATTCGAATATCCCGCGGGCCGTATATCGAGGAAGGTACGGCTGACAAACATTGCGAAGCAGGCGAATCCCGCACTCAAGAACGGATTGACCCCCAGTAACCGTCCCATGTAATAAACACAAATCACGGTTAGGATATAGAGTGAAAACTTCCAGTAAACAAGGCTGTTAAAACTTAACTGGTCCGCGTCGGCGAAGGGTGACAGATGTGAAAGCCAGTAGAAAATGACGTGTGTCAGCCAGTTCTGATTGATCCAGCCGGTTGGATGCCACTTTTGAACGGTTTCCATTCCGGCCATATCTGTTAGTTTCTGTGCCCAGTTTGGCCAGGTGGCCACCTCTTCTTCGGTTGGTCCGGCTTCATGAGAATTGGCACTGAACGGTTCAACCGTGTCAACACCATGGTTGATAAAATGCCGGCCGCACGCCATTGCGACCCATGTATCACCGGCTCCGACCATGCGAGTCGAAGCATGAAGGGCAAAAAGGATCATGGCTATCCAGCCGATCAGCATCGGCCAGCCGCTTAGAGGTTTTCGCTGGGATTCATCTTTTAATTCGATCATTTATTATCCTGCCTGGAAGAATATTAGTTTGGCGCACGCTGTTATTAATTTATATTTACCATTTGCGTTTTTTCAGCATTTCCCACATTTGGCTATTATATTCATCAAGCCGGGTTTTGTAATAATTCATTAATTCTGAATCTTGCTGCTGTCTGGCTAGATTCATTAAGTGTGTTCCCGCAACCGTCAATGCGATCACATGGTCTTTATACCCGTGTTCACGTTTCCATTGTTCATGATTTCTCTCGAATTCGTCAAAATAATTTTTGCAGAAATCATCCACCATCGGTCTCAATTCAGGATATCGATACGCATAGATAATCTCATTGATGGCGGCATGTGACGGTCTGATCTCAAAGGCCGCCATGGCATGCTGCAGACCGGTATTTATGGAATGTCTGGTATGGAGCAGAAGGTAGGCGGTCATCAGTTTCTTTGAAAAATTATCTGGATATTTTGTCTGACCCGTTAAAATACCCTTGAACAACTCACCGCTTCGTTCGTTTCCTGAATCCACAAACAGTTTCTGGTCGTCATTGAAAAAGATCAGCGTCCAGTTCTGACTGACCTCGAGACTTTTGACAAACGTTTTGTCAAATTGACTCGAAGGCATCAAAACGACCCATACGCCATGTTTACGTAATGTCTTGGTTAGCCAGTCTCCGACTTTTTTATAATGTTCGACTGTGCGTTTTGTTCCTCTTTTCACGGCAAAATATTCGATGGGGCCGCCGGCCATGATATTGCTCCATGTATCGAACGCCTCGCGGTCATATGCGGCCTGTGCTCTGCCGTCCATAAACAACTGCAA
>CAZNET010000611.1:0-1716 GCA_964571885.1 uncultured Pirellulales bacterium | reverse complement strand
GCTCGGGGACAATGAGCAGTCGGTGTGTGAAATAAAAAAACGAATTCCTGCTGTTTTCAGCATCGGCCAGGCCAGAACCTTCGGCGATAAACACCCGTTGCTGATCGAAGCGCATATTCTGGATCAGGATTTAGGTCAGATAACCCAAAGCTGGATGGCGATGGATTTCGTCAAATCCCTCAGAAAACAGCACAAATTCGCCTCTATTGGGGAATTAACCAAACAAATCAACACTGATTGCGTAAAGGCAAAGAAGATTTTGGCCGATAAGAAGTAAGCTGATGTTCTATATAAACTTGGGGTATATATGATAAACAAACAGGATTTTGACAAAGCTGTCGACTTGATCGACAAAAGCAAAAATATATTAATTACTTCACATACAAAACCCGATGGCGATGCCTGCGGGTCAGGTCTGGCATTGGCGGAAGCCTTGACAGCTATGGGCAAGAAAGTAACATCCATGTTGTTGTCCCCGTTGCCGCAGTGGTATGAATTTATTTATTCTGTCCAGCCTTTCGTTTTGGGTGAAAATTTTGTGCTTGACGAAAAACATGTCGAAGAGATTGATTTGGTGATTCTCGTTGACGTTAACAGTGACACGCAGTTGCCGAAATTTGCCGATTATCTGAAAGTTTATAAGGGGCCCGTTTTGGTAATCGATCACCATGTCACCGGGGACGGTTTGGGTGACATAGAATTGATAGATACCACCGCGGCGGCGGCTGGAATGATTGTCTATGATCTCTTTAAGCATGCCGGCTGGTCCATTTCCGACCTGGCCGCTCAGGCCATCTTTGTCGCGATTGCGACAGATACCGGATGGTTTCACTTTTCCAATACGAGCCAGAAAGTTCATCAATACTGCGCCGAATTGATCAGTATGGGTGTCAAACCAACGCAGATTTATCACGATCTCTATAACAATTTTACGATTGAAAGATTTAGATTGTTGTCTGCTATGCTCGATACACTTGAGCTGCACATGGAAGGGCGTCTGGCGGTTCAATATCTTTTGCAGGAGGATTTTCGAAAAACAGGGGCTACCTACCGGGATACGGAAAATCTGATCGATGAATGCCAGCGAATAGGCTCGGTAGAGGTGGCTGCTTTGTTGGTCGAGCTCAATGACGGTCGATTTAAATGCTCACTTCGAAGCCGAGGGAGTATCGATGTAAGGTCGATCGCACAAAAATACGGCGGGGGAGGCCACGATATGGCCGCTGGCTTCCATTTACCCGGTCCTATAGAAAACGCGATGAAGACCGTTTTTTCGGAAATTCAAGAACAATATAACAGCATTCGTAGTAGTAATTTTGAGAAAATAAAAAATTAATAAAATTTTTTCAAAAAAGTTGTTGACCGTATCTCGATAACGCAATAGAATCATAAGTTCAGGCATGGCTGAATAGTGTAACAGCCAGCCAGAAAGGATAAGGTAGGGTTTTGAGAAAAGTCCTTAAAGTTTGGAAATTGTGCAATAACTGTTAGATTGGGTTATAGTGGATATGTAAAACCGCTGGCAGTTAGTGCAGCGGTTTTTTTGTTGCTCTTTATGAATTGAATACTGGAACCGAACGCTGAGAGGCGTTGAACTATTCGCTCAGATTCTTGAATGATACTGTTAAGCAGGATCGAGCTAAATGGGCTCGTAGCTCAGTTGGTTAGAGCGCACGCCTGATAAGCGTGAGGTCGGTAGTTCGAATCTACCCGGGC
>CAZNET010000610.1:0-1720 GCA_964571885.1 uncultured Pirellulales bacterium | reverse complement strand
TTGGGGCTGACTTTTTTTACTAAGAAATTGATAATCTTTGTGCTGCCGGCAAGGTCATTGGGCAGCACGAGGTGGCGGACGAGCAGACCTTTGGTGGCCAGGCCGTTGGGTTGGATCTGAAGGTCGCCGACCTGGCGGTGCATTTCCCGAACCGCGGCGAAATTGATCATGGGGTAGTCGTCGGCGAAGCTCAGCTCCGCGGCGATCTCGGCATCGCCGTATTTCATGTCCGGCATATAAATATCGACCATCCCGTCGATCAGTTCGAGGGCTTCATAGGAATCGTAGCCGCCGGTGTTGTAAACCAGGGGGAGCGAAAGGCCGTTTTGTTTGGCAATCTCGAGGGCGGCGAAGATCTGCGGGGTTACGTGAGTCGGGCTGACGAGATTGATATTGCTGCAGCCGATTTCCTGGAGGTTCAGCATGGTCTCGGCGAGTTGATCGACGGTCCATTCCTCGCCGAAGCGGGAATGGCTGATGTCATAATTCTGGCAGAAGACGCAGCCGAGGTTGCAGCCGGCGAAGAAGATGGTTCCCGAGCCGCCCGCACCGACCAGCGGCGGTTCTTCGCCGAAATGCGGGGCCGCGGAGCTGACAACGACCTTCTCGGCGATGCCGCAGAAACCGACCTGACCTTTCATACGGTTGACCTTGCACTGCCGGGGACACAGCATACAGCTTGACATCATTTCCCAGAGCCGCCGGACCGGTTCGCTGAAACGACTGATATCCATTATGCACCCTTACGACAATAATTGCGGTGTTACGTACCATTCGATCTGCCAGAGGTTTTCTTCGTTTGTCAGGCAGAGGATACCAGCTTTACTGAATTTGACCGGCGATTGTTCGTAATTTCCCGTTAGAAGATAAGAAGCGAGCTTGCTTAAGAAGGGAAGGTGCCCGACAATCATCAGGTCGGCGTTTTGCTTTTTGATCTTTTTGGCGATGGGTTTGACCTCGTCGCCGGGCTTGAGGCCCTGGGTTTCGGCCCGGTTGGCGATGCCGAGTATATCGGCGATGAGTTGGGCGGTCTGGACGGCCCGGATTTTTGGGCTGTGCCAGAGGCTTTCGATCCTAAGCTCCATCGGCTTGACAAAAAACGCCACCTTTTCGACCTCCTTCTGGCCCTCATCGGTTAACGGCCTGTCAGGATCGACATTTTTGTCAACCGCGGTGCCGTGCTGAACGAGATACAGTTTCATAATGACCTCCTTTTTTTCGACTATAGTAGCATTGTGGGGGAATTGTTCAATCCGGCCACGGAGATATAAAATTCTAAATTCTAATATCTAAACTATAGACAAATCCTAAATCCTGAATTCAAATGACAAAAACTGTCGGAATTTTTTTATTAACATATACTTCGACTGCGCTCAGGATGGCTGACGTCAGATTGCCGCGTTTCATATACCACTTTGGGTATATGATGTTCCTTGGCCATCCCAAGTATAATCTGGAGAGTGCTTGACAGGGCGGGGGTAAGCGGGTAATATGTCGGTTTTATTCGTTTGTATGGAGTATTTGTATGAAGGTAACGTTTATACGCGGCGACGGCATCGGGCCGGAGATCGCCGAGGCAACAAGACGGTGTATTGACGCCACAGGGGCGGGAATTGAATGGCAGTTCGCCGAGGCGGGCACCGAGATCATGGAAAAAACGGGAACGCCGCTGCCGGATGAAACGGTCGAGATGGTCAAGCAGACCGGAGTTGCGATCAAG
>CAZNET010000609.1:0-1722 GCA_964571885.1 uncultured Pirellulales bacterium | reverse complement strand
GAAACTAAGACCCGAGCTCGAAAAAACAAGCGAGAAGTAATAACCCCGCACCAAAGTCTCAGCATACATGAATAATACCTAATTTTTTTCACAATTTTTCTATATATCGCCTAAGTCTTTATAGTATAGTAATTTATAAAATATATTATTTTTAAAAATATTTATATTTTACTTAACAATATTTTTGTTTATGCTATAATTGAATCGCTGAGCTGGAAAATCTCAGCAAAAGGCCCGGGCTTAAAAGCCCGAGGCGGCAACAGCCAAAGGACCTCTATAACAGTTCATCCACCGAACGTGGATTCCAAAAATGATCATGAGACAATAATCAATGACCAATTGAAATGGTCATGCCTGATTCCCGATCAACAATCCAGTTCGTAGGGTGGGGCTTGCCCCACCGATTCCTTCTATTCACTAATCAGTTCGTAGGGTGGGGCTTGCCCAACCGAAAATTACTCTCGACTTTCGATTCTCGATTCTCCATCCCGCCCCACCGGTTACTTATGTCACCATCACACACTCGAAGCGACAAGATTGCGTGGCAAACACCACAACAATAATAAACTTCTTGAACCCGTATTGACTGTAAAGCTCGAATATCGTCCTGAGATACACATACGTCTTTCCTGTCCCGTCTCCATCTCAACGGTAAAGTTCATCCCCTCAAACTCACCGTTGCCGGTTATCCCGTGCTTTTCCTGCATCCGCCTTAAATTCTTGATAATCGTCCCTTCGTCAATGATTAAGTTATTTGAAACCACGCTTAAAAACGTCCCTCCGACCCCCGTCGCCTTGCCGAACGAAAAATCACAAGCCCCGCCCGGCTGACCCTCAAACAACCCAACCGCCGCCCTGATAGCGTCCAACTGTAGTTTCATGGTTTTTTATGTTAGAAAAGTGAGAAAAGTCTGAAAAGTCTGAAAACACTAAACCTCCGGTTCATCACAGTTCGGCAGCGTTACCCCGTGCTGCGAAAATATCTTGTCCAGTCGTTTCTTATCTTTCGTTTGATATAACCGCTTGGGCCTGTCGATTTTTTCTCCCTGATAATCAGACGTTTGAATATAACCGATAAAATTCGATATCATGCCGCTAACCAGCTTGCAGCTCTCACAAAGTCGCCTGCTTTCATCTGCACCTATATAATTCTGATCTTCCGCGATATGCAACTGTGCCCGCACCTCGCCGCAAGATCCTTTGGCTATATAAAGAAACTGAATAAATTCCTGCTTGCCGCCGCGATCGAATCCCTCTGCTATATTCGACAGTACCGAAACCGAGGCCCTGCGAATCTGATCGATCAAACCAAAATCGCGTGCAAATCCCTCGCTCTTTGTGATTTTGTAAATCTCCTTAGCCAACTCCCGCGCCCGCTGATAAATATGCAGTTCTTCAAAACGCCTCGCCGCACCGCTCTTGTTGCCACTCATAAAA
The DNA here is from genome assembly GCA_964571885.1 of uncultured Pirellulales bacterium. Lineage (GTDB taxonomy): Bacteria > Planctomycetota > Phycisphaerae > Sedimentisphaerales > Anaerobacaceae > CAZNET01. The sequence continues at coordinate 285 of CAZNET010000609.1, read as the reverse complement.
ATTCCCCTTTCCAACCTTTCCCACTTTTCACACCTTTCAAACCTTTCTCACTTTTCTCACCTTTAATACCTTTCCCACCAGATCAAAACCAAAATATCCATTACCATTCCAGCCCAAAAAGGCCCTCCCCAAAAACCCTGATACCTGAACCAAATAATGCCAAAACCCCCAAAATCCGCAAATAAAAAAAGCCGATAACCCCGGCCGCAATTTCCCGGCAACGAGCGACAAGAACCAAGTGACGATTTATCGACCATATAAGTAGTCACTTATATACTCACCCCT
>CAZNET010000608.1:0-1722 GCA_964571885.1 uncultured Pirellulales bacterium | reverse complement strand
ATGTACGATGAGTTGGTGCGGCTCTATGCGATCAAGGCAGGGTTGATCATCAAAATCAAAAACATCTTGTTTACTCTTTATGATCCGGGCTTTGCCCTTAGCCAGTCCACCGCCGGCCGGTTGACCGGTCAACTGCCTTGGGGCGATTTCAAAGTTTGATTTTTCGACTTCTTTTCGCCCTTTCATATCGGGAATATATTGCGGATCTTTCAAGGCCATAATCGCTTCTTCGACGTTGAAGCTGTCGGTGTCCAGGGAAACACGCTCGCCCAGCCGTTTCTTTGACGCTTCTAAAGCCAGATTGAGCTGCCCTTCGATCTTTCCCAGATAAATATTGTCATCATCCCTCAACTGATAACTGATTCTCGCCAGATCCAGCAATTCCTCGGCATATTTTCTATCGGCTTTGGGAAAGGAATCGATATATTTCTGTTTCAGTGTGTCGATTTTTTTTCTGTAAGACCTCGGCTTCTTGTAGCCCGGCTTGGCCGCCTGTTTTAATAATTTAAGTATCGACTTGTTCTGCTTGGCATTAAAATCAAGACCCCATACGGGATTCTGAAATCTTTCAATAAATTTATCAAGCAGTTTATCGAATTTAGCGTCCACCTCCTGTTTGCTTTTATTCTGTTTTTTGGCGATCTTCAGCCGCGAACGGTAATATCTCGCCAGCTTTTCGAGCATCCTGTTTCTTTCGAGACTTTTCATTTCGGTCGCGAGCAGAAGTTCCGTGAATTCATATGGGTCCTCCGGCATCATCTGCTTATTGTAGATTTCACCAAAAAGCCTGATCGCGTGAGCGAACGGAATGAATTTATCCCAGTAAATGTCACGCCACTTTTCAAAAACCGCTTTCCTCTTTTCAAGTTCGTCTGCCAGTTCTTCGCTGTCGAATAAAGATAAATTTTTGCCTTCCATCACTTTTGCCTCGTTTTGCATATCGGGAATAAGTTCCTGCTCGATCTCAATACGAAGCTTCCTGAGGTTATCAAGACTTCTTCTCAGGCTCAAATACCATTGCCGCCGGCTGTCTTTATCATCAAAACGCCGTGATGTGATAGGTCTGGACTGCAGCGAATAGAGCGTTCTTTTTAGATGAGTCCATTCGATATCCTGCGGGATGCCGAAAATTTTCTCGTGCTTTTGACATAATGTATAGAGATTTTTCAGTTCCTTACTCGTCAATGCAGGTTTAGTCACCACCGAACCGGACAGATCCGTAACATAAATACCTGTATCGCCAGGTTTGACGATTTTGTTTTTCACGGAAGGAACATAGGAAACAACACGGCCGCTGCCTCGGCTTAGGACATATCGGTCCGGCTCGATGGTGCCGTCAACAAGTCCCTGGTTAAGCCCGTACACAACCTCGATCATCATGTTGTTAGCGGAATCGGGACTCTGGCTGAACGCTACGCCCGATTTTTCCCCGTCAATGAGTTTCTGGATGATTACGCCCATCTTGCTGGCATTGACGTCGAGGCCCGTTTCCTTGCGATAGAGGATCGCCGCATCGGAAAACAGCGATGCCCAGACAAGTTTTACGTGCTTGAGGATCGAATCGACGCCTTTTACATTGACATACGATTCATGAATACCGGCGAATGAAAACTTAGCGGAATCCTCTCCGATCGCCGACGACCTGACGACAACAGGGGCATCGCTAAAGTATTTTTTTACATCCGAGGCCACAGCCGCATAGAGTTGCGGCGGATAGGACGT
>CAZNET010000607.1:0-1732 GCA_964571885.1 uncultured Pirellulales bacterium | reverse complement strand
AAAGAGACACCCGATTTTAACGATGATCCGGATGGGCCGCATGCGGATGGTGCCTCCAATGCCATGTATCTTGAGATCCTGCCGGACACGCGCACCAGTCACGGCGACAAACTGATTCACGGCGAAAACTTTTCCAATCGAGCCGGCGTGATGGCCTTGCTGCACTACAAAGTCTATTTCAGCACGCCCGGCCGGTATTACGTCTGGGTGCGGGCCTATTCGACCGGTACCGAAGATAACGGCCTGCACGTGGGGATCGACGGCAACTGGCCTGACAGCGGCCAGCGCCTGCAGTGGTGCGAGAATAAAAATAACTGGCAATGGGAAAGCAAGCAGCGCACGCAGGAAAATCATTGCGGCGAGCCGCATAAGATATTTCTCGATGTCAATGAGCCCGGTCTGCACGAAATCATGTTTTCGATGCGGGAGGACGGATTTGAATTCGATAAATGGTTTATGACATTAGACCGCGATTTCAAGCGACCCGCCGATGCCGGCCCGGCCGTTCATATCAGGCAGCGGCCGAAAGAAAAAAACTCAGGAAATATGAAATAAATGAAGTCTTTTTGCCGTCTTTCTCTATAAAATCCAATCAATATCGATAATTTTGATGAAAGGAGCAAAAAATGTCAATACCAAAGAAATACCTGGTCATTATCAGTCTGATTTTGTTAGCAGCGTTTGTTGTGCCGATGGTCTTTGCCGACGAGGATGATCCGCAGCCCGGTCCCAGGGCAAGAGGGCGGGGCCGTATGGGACGAAGGCCTCAAATGCGCGACAGAGGCGATTTTCAGCAGCGAATGACAATGATGGTAAAAAATCAGCTCGATGTCTCTGACGATCAGTGGACAGTCATCAAACCAAAACTTACGAAAGTGATGACACTTTCGCGCGAAACCAATCTTACCGTCAGGGGCCTGCGAAGAATGGCCAGGAGCCGAAGAGCGGGGCCGCCCCGGGAAGATGAGCAGCAGGAAAAAAGCGAGATCGAAAAAGCGGCCGACGCTCTGCATGAAACTTTGCAAAATGAAACGCCGGATACAGAAGCGATCAAGGCCCGGCTCCAGGCATTGAGGGACGCCCGCGAAAAAGTAAAAAAGGAATTGGCCAAGGCTCAACAGGACCTTGTCGAGACATTGACCATCGAACAGCAGGCAAAACTGGTTTTGATGGGAATCATCGACTAAATTTCGAATGTATCGATAGTTAAATCCGGCATACGATTGGTCGGTGTGGGTTTTTGTGATTCACCTTGGGATAAAGATGAAAAAAGATAAATTCTAATGTTGTTGATCGCTATCGCTTTCTACAGGATCAGGAAATGCAATTATGATTATTCGTAGAGAGACACCCTCGGATATCAAAGCGATATTTGATGTTACGAAATCGGCTTTTGAAAATCATCCATACAGCGGCGGCACCGAGCAGTTCATTGTCAACGCGCTGCGGGCCGCCGATGCGCTGAGCGTTTCACTGGTCGCGGAAATCGACGGCACTGTAATCGGGCACATTGCCTTTTCGCCGGTTACGTTTTCCGATGCGAGCGAAAACTGGTTCGGCCTGGGGCCGGTTTCGGTTCTGCCTGCGTATCAGAAACAGGGTATCGGAACAAAACTTGTCCATGAAGGCCTGGATGCGTTAAAAGAACTCGGCGCCGAAGGCTGCGTCCTGGTCGGCGATCCAATTTTTTACAGGAGATGTGCTTCTGGTTTACAAAATTTCCGAATAATTC
>CAZNET010000606.1:0-1737 GCA_964571885.1 uncultured Pirellulales bacterium | reverse complement strand
GAGCCATTCTGCTCGGCGGCATCGGAACCGGCATTATCGGATGGTTCCGAAAAAGAAGAATCTTGTAGTCGTTTAATTAAAAGGGTATTTTGAAAAGTTAAAGGAGAACAACAATGAAAAAGATGATGACAATTTTGATTATTATGACAGTTGCGTTGGTATTATCACCAATCGCCAATGCAATGATAACAGCCGATCCGGATGCATATCCGGTCGGTACTCAGTTGAATAATGCATTTGCCGGCATTACATTAACTGCACTGGGATCCGCGACAAATAGCGATACACGAGTCTTATCTTATACCAGTGCCTATGCTTCGACCGGGACACTTGTTTTCGGTGACCCCGGTGAATCTTTGAATCCGACTACCTGGGGAAATGGTGGCTGGGATTATTTAAGAGTCGATTTTTCACAGCAAGCGACCAATGTTCTGCTTGATTTTATCGCCAACGATTCATCCGATCGTAACCCGGTTTTTGAGGCTTACAACAGCTCTGACGTTCTCGTGGATACCGACACAGAGGCCGGTATCTTCAGTTCTGGTGATATCGTTACTTTGGAGGTTTCTGCTTCAAACATCGCTTACGTTCTGGCACTTGGCGATCCTATCAACAAAGCTGATTCGTGGACGCTGGATAACCTTCGCTATGAAGTCATTCCCGCTCCGGGAGCGATCATGCTTGGCGCTATCGGCACAGGCATTATTGGATGGTTCCGAAGGAAAAGAGTTCTTTAATTGAAATTTGTTAAATAAGCGAAAAGGGCCGAAATTAAGATTTCGGCCCTTTTTTTATTCAACAGCGTCGCTTAGTTCTTCATAGAATTCAGCGTATTTATCCTTATCGTCTGTTTGTCTCATCTTGATCGCAGTTCTGGGGTGTTCGTTGAGAATGCCAGTGACCATGTATGGAATCAGGTAGCCCCATTCGATCTCTTGGGTCATAGGGATCATGTGGTCCTGAATGACTTTCAGGATAGGCGTTAAGTTGAATTTGGGATTTTTCAGGAAACCGACCAGCAATTCCAGTGGACAGTTGCCGGCTCCTCTGCCGATCCCGTAAAGCGAACCGTCAACATAGTTAGCATCATGGATAATTCCTTCGATGGTATTTCCATAAGCCAGTTGCTGGTTATTGTGACAATGTACCCCGATTTCCACCTTATCCGGTAAATGCTCTTTGTAAAGCTTTACGAGATATTCGATTTGTTCGCAGTACAATGAGCCGAAGCTGTCAACCACATAGACCACATCGACCGGGCATTTGGCTAACTGGTCCAGCGCTTCGACCAGATCGGGCTCGATCTCCTTCGAGACGGCCATAATATTAACAGTGGTTTCATAACCGAGGCCATGACACCGATTGACCAATTCGATAGCTTTATCCGTATCTTTGACATAGGTGGCGACACGGATCATATCGACCGGGCTTTCATCGACCGGTTTGAATTCCTGTTCTCTGACGCGGTGAGCGTCGACCATGATACTCAGCTTTAGGTCCGATTCCACGCCGTCGATAATTTGTCTGATTTTATCGTCATCGCAATATTTCCATTCGCCATAATCAGCAACGGGAAAGAGCTCTTTGCTGTTGCGGTAGCCCAGTTCCATATAATCAATCCCGCTTTTTGAAAGCGCGATGTAAACATCTCGGACAAAATCATCCGAGAAGAAATGGTTATTCATCAAGCCCCCGTCTCTGATGGTACAATCGAGCACCTTAATTTGTTCTCTGTAC
>CAZNET010000605.1:0-1748 GCA_964571885.1 uncultured Pirellulales bacterium | reverse complement strand
ACCCGCTTAATATAGTGAACTTTTCTTTGGTCAGCACCTACCCATCCTCCAATTATAAGGTGTTAATCAATTTATTTTAACTTAAGCAACTAAAATGCATATTAACACAATGTTACCTTACCAAGTTTATCCAAAAATGTCAAGGAAAATTTTAATTTTTTTAAAATCCCGATTATCTGATGCATTTTCGAGCATTTTTTGTTATTCTACGGCTCAATTTTAGATTAATACAAGTATTTCATGTTATTTTTGTTAATTTCTCAATAGATAACTTATGGATAAACCAAAAGTAGATATTGTTTACCGGGATTCAGAAGTCGTTGTGATCAATAAGCCAAGCGGTGTTTCGGTAACCCGCGATCGGGTCGGTGCGCCGCGGCTCAATAATCTTTTAGCAGAACAATATCCGTCATTTGGGTCCCGTGTGCAGCGGGTTCACCGCCTGGACAAAGACACCTCGGGCGTGATGATCATGACCCTTGACAACATAACACAGATGCGGTATTCCGACTTTTTCCGTCAACGGTCAATGAAAAAGGTTTATTTGACGCTTGTTTCCGGGCCGGTCAAAGATAAAAAGGGGTATATTGACAGTTGCATCGACAAGGACCGCAATACGATCGGCAAAATGAAGGCCAGCTACGAGCAGGGAAAGGAGTCGTTCACCGAATGGCAGCTTCTGGCGGATTTCGGCACGATCGCCCTTCTGATGGCCAAGCCGATGACCGGCCGAACGCATCAGATCCGCGTTCACCTCAAAAGCGTCGGCCTGCCTCTTTTGATCGATCGACTGTATTCGTCCAAGCGTTCACTTTACCTATCGGATTTCAAGTTGGACTATAACCTTGCCAAGGATCAAACGGAAAAACCGCTGATCGACCGGCTGACGCTGCACGCCTACCAGATCGAAACGCCGCTGGTCAAAGAGGACCGCCCCACCAAATTTGTCGCCAAACTTGACAAACAATTCTTGACCGCCATAAAAATGCTCACCAAATACAACCCCAAAGGCAAGGATGCTTTTCTCAATCCCAAAAATTACGATCTCATCCTCAAAGCCCAGCCGATACAGTGACAAAGCAGACAGAAGGTTAGCGTAGAGCGGTTAGCGGTTAGCGTTTAATTGTGCCGCAATCAATCATGCCGACCTTTTCTATAATATATTGAAACCACGAAGTTCACGAAGGACACGAAGGGGGTAAAATAAATAATACTTCGTGCTCTTCGTGGTTGGTTACATTGTTTTTGACCTGATTAGGCCTTATTTAAAGCAGGCCCAAACCACGAATTATGAAAAAATTATTCAATGATTTGATACTCTTTTTTCTTCCTGTTTCGTTGTGTCCCTAACAACTGTGCCGACCTTTTTCTATGATATATTGAAACCACCCTCGATAAACGCATTCGAGGGCAGGCTGCGCACATCCGCCTTCGCATAAAGCTCCGGCGGACATGCGAAGGACACGAAGGGGGAAAATATAATGAAAATGGATGCTTGACTTATGATGGGGGGTATCGGTATTATTATGATTGTGAAAATCGGTTGACCGATGTGAATGAAAGTGATCATGATTTTGTGGCCAGGTATAAATATGATTTTGCGGGCAGGCGTGTGCGGAAGATAACCTATTCATCCGGGCAGGTCGATACGGATACGCGTTTTGTTTATGACGGCGACCAGGTGATTGCTGAGTACGACTATAACGATACTTCCACAGAATATGAATTAGCCCGTAAATTTGTTTATG
>CAZNET010000604.1:0-1755 GCA_964571885.1 uncultured Pirellulales bacterium | reverse complement strand
CTGTCTCCGTTTTTGAGAAATACCTGATCGGCATCAACAAAACCGCAACTCCATATAAGAAATAGTACGACAAAACAATTACGCATGAAAAAACCTCATTTTAATCCATTATTTCGTTTTTCATCGTCATTTGATCTTAATTTTCTTGAACGTCCATCGACACATTATTAACGACCTCATGGTATATTTCGATAATCTCACTGTTTTTCTGTATTATAAAATGATTGACAGTCACGATCGTCAGACAATTAGCCGCAAATCCGGGAACGATCTCATACATATACTGTCCCAGACCAAGTTGTTTAAATAGGATCAAAACAACGGTGCCGACAATCATCCCCGCCAATGCGGCCTGCCAGGTTGTTTTAGGACTAAACAAAGCAAAGAGCACCAACGGCCCGAATGCCGCTCCAAAACCGCCCCAGGCATAAGCTACGATACCGAGTATGGTATCGTTTGGTTTCAACGCCAGTAACAAGGCAATGACAGAAATAATAATGACGCACATTCTGCCGATCCAGATAATTTCTTTTTCCGATGCGTTCTTCTTGATCATTTTCTGATAGAAATCTTCCGTCAAAGCCGAAGACGACACCAGCAGTTGAGAGTCGATGGTTGACATAATTGCCGACAGTATCGCCGCAAGCATTACCGCGCCAAACCACGGCCCGAGTATATCACTGATCATATAGATAAATATTTTTTCATGATCGCCGTATTGAAGATTCTCAAACATGGCGATGCCCACCAGCCCGGCTGCTACAGCACCGCAGAGTGATAGAAAAACCCATAGAACAGCTATTCTCATCGAATGTTTCAGTTTCTCTGTCGATTTGGCGCTCATAAAACGTGTGAGAATATGCGGCTGTCCGAAATAACCAAGTCCCCATGCCGATGCGGAAACGACCGCTAAAAAAGAGTTCATTGCCGTAGCTTGCGGAAAAATATTCCTGGATATATTCTTGAATGCCATGGCCTCGCCAATCGCCTCGCAGCCGCCCACCTTAAAATAGGCAATCGCCGGAACGACAATCACGGCGATCAGCATCAGCATCCCCTGAAAAAGATCTGTCCAGCAGACAGCGAGAAAACCTCCGAGAAACGTATACAGGATAATAATGACACCGCCTAAAACGACCGAGACTTCATATGAGACGGAAAAAGTAGATTCAAAAAGTTTTCCCGTTGCCACCAGGCCGCTCGATGCATAGATGGTAAAAAAAATCAAAATAATAATAGCAGAAATGATTCGTAACAAACCGGTCGGATCGTCGAATCGCTGCTCGAAAAAGCATGGTATTGTGATTGCATTTGTTTTAGCCGTATATATCCTCAATCGTTTTGAAACATATTTCCAATTAAGGACCGTACCGACAAAAAGACCAATGGCGATCCAACTATTACTCAATCCTCCTAAATAAACGGCTCCCGGCAAGCCCATTAAGAGCCATCCGCTCATATCGCTTGCCTGAGCTGATAAGGCCGTGACCCATACTCCCATTGCTCTGCCGCCGAGTAAATAATCCTCGATCCTTGTGCTTTTTCCATAGAAATGAAAACCGATCCCTAAAAGAACGATGAAATAAAAGATAAAAGTAATCATTGTTGCGATATTCATATGAAGGATTGTATCAATATTAAGGAGGAGTTTCAAAATCTATGATAAATTTTCTATATTAACAAGCGGTTTAAAAAGCAAACTGACGGCCGTGTGGGGACCGCCAGTTAGATATTATAATAATCCGTTTAACGTAT
>CAZNET010000603.1:0-1764 GCA_964571885.1 uncultured Pirellulales bacterium | reverse complement strand
TTTGATATGTTCATCAATTTTATGGCTATCATGGGCATCAAGCCAGGTTGTCTCTATACCCATTCGCTCAAGTATGAGAGATACTTTATAATGTGCGCCGTATATATCATGAAATAAAATCAAATGGTCACCGGCACTTAGATAGGTAAAATATACCAATGCACATGCAGCCATACCTGAAGTGCAAATAATGCAATCTTCCGCCCCTTCCAGTAATGCGATTTTCTTTTCTACCGCACGAACTGTAGGGTTGTCATCTCTATGATACGTGTAACCGTCAACTTCACCATCCGTTATTTGCCTTAGCACTTCAAATGAACTGTACTTATAATTAACGGCGTTGACAATAGGAGTCACCATTGGCATGTTACCATAGGGTGTCAAAGGATCATTGCTCATACTATATCTCCATTCGTTTTAAATAATGATTTGCCCGCCGGAACCTGTCAACAAACACTGATCACTTAAAGCGTTTTTCATCGCATCAACCGCTTTTTGTCCGGTACAATGTAAAGGAAACACCTGATGAACCTGATATTTCTCCAACGCTTCGATCGTTTTTGTAATCCGATGGTGGCTGGCATTCAATAAATGCATGCCGCCGATAACCGCATATATTTTTCTGGTATCTGTTAATCTGCTAATATAGTCAAGGATATTGACAACACCTGAATGAGCGCAACCGAAGATAACAACTAATCCTTTGGACGATTTAATAAACAACGATTGATCGTCTAAAAGTTCATCGGGTTTTTGAGAATCTTCATCGATATAGAAAGCCCCCCCGACATCTTCAAAATCGTTGAGACGCGGCACCTGTCCGGTCACCGAGATCCCCGGAAATATTTGCACCGGTTCAGAAGTCCATTTAATCTGACGGCCTTGAATCGTTTGCCTGGCGGCATCAGACATACCGATATACCGTGCCCCTGAAGTTTTATGACTGTATTTCGGCTCAACCGCTGAAGGATGTAAATAAATTTTTGCTTTTTGAGCAAGCTTACTAACAGAAGGTAAACCGCCGGTATGGTCATAATGACCGTGGCTGAGAACAATCGCGTCTGCTTGTGAAAGGTCGATTCCCAACGTTTTGGCATTATGCAAAAATAAATCACTCTGTCCGGTATCAAATAATATCTTATGACCTGCATGTTCTATCCAGTAAGACAGACCATGCTCTGTTTTCAAGCCTGTTTGATAAGCTGTATTTTCGATCAGAATTGTTATTTGTATATCTTCCATCATTTTATCTTTCCCGTTGGTCCTCCAGGTCTGTCCTGCTTACAAATTTTCCGGTAGCAGAAGCTTTGAGCTGCCCATTCTGAATGATTTCCGCTTCCATTAAATACAATGTATTGGAACTGTTTTTGATCCATGCTTTAACAATCGCATTTTTTTCCAGCTCCATCGTTTGCCTGAAACGTATTTTAAGTTCTGCGGTGACTGCCGTTATGTCCTTGGCAAAAAGACAGTTACCCATCGCGCCATCGAAAACCGCTGAAATCACACCTCCGTGAGGGATGCCCTGATAACCCTGCGACCAGCCGTCTAAACTAAATTCCGAGAAGACATATTTGTCATCGTCATCATAATGAAAATCCAGTTGCAGTCCGTGCAGATTTGTTTTACTGCACACAAAACAATTTTGATGAACGGAGCGATGATATTTAGTCAGATTAGATTCCTGGATCTTAATGGTCACAAATATTCGCTCCTGTCTGCAGAGTGCCGTTCAAATAAGATTCGACGACTTTCTGCGGCGTG
>CAZNET010000602.1:0-1766 GCA_964571885.1 uncultured Pirellulales bacterium | reverse complement strand
GCTACATCGCCCTGCAGGCCGAATCCCACCCCATCGAGTTTCGAACCATCGAGATCATGCCGCTCGAACAATAAGCCGCCTTTCGTAATTTTATCCAGTCCGCTCAATGTCTGTAGAGTGGGCGACATGTGCACACCCGGATCGACCCAAAAAAACTCTTGCATTGATACCGGATGGACGGTATACTGTAAATATGATTAGGTCAGGCTGATTTTAGATTTTTAGGAGGTACGAACCGTGAATCATATAACACGCCGTGACTTTTTGAGAAAAACGACCGCTCTGGGAGCCGGAGCCTTGATTTCAAACAACATTCTGAAATTCAGGATCGGAACCAAAAGAACGCCGAATATCGTTTTCTTTTTTGTTGATGACCTCGGCTGGTTCGATCTGGGCTATATGGGAAGTACCTACCACGAAACGCCTAACATCGATCAGCTCGCCGCCGACGGCATGGTCTTCACCGATGCCTATGCCAACGCCGCGAATTGCGCCCCGACAAGAGCCTGTATGCTGTCCGGCCAATACGCCCCCCGGCACGGCGTTTACACCGTCTGGAAGTCCGACCGTGAACCCGCCGAGAAACGAAAAGTTATTCCGACCCCGAACACCGAGACGCTGGCTTCTGAGAATGTCACCTTTATGGAGGCCCTCAATGCCGCCGGCTATGTCAGCGCGAGCATGGGCAAGTGGCACCTCGGCAATCCCGGTACCGGTAAAGGACCGACCGAGCAGGGCTTTACGGTTAATGTCGGCGGCTACAGCATCGGCTATCCGCCCGGCGGTCACTTCGTGCCTTATAAAAATCCCTATCTTTCAGACGGCCCCGACGGCGAGTATTTAACCGACCGACTGACCGATGAAGCCCTTGCGTTCATCGACACAAATAAAGAAAATCCCTTCTTCCTCTATCTGACGCATTACGCCATCCACGAGCCGATAGAAGGCAAGCAGGATCTGGTGGATTACTATGCGAGCAAACCCCCCAGCGGCGGACAGGGCGATCCCAACGAAGTCGCCAAACCCCACGAATATGCCGCTTTGGTCCACAGTGTCGATGAAAGTCTCGGCAGGATCGTCGATAAACTCGAAGAACTGAATCTCACCGATGATACCGTCGTCATCCTCGGCTCGGACAACGGTGCCCACGCCTGCTACACCTCTAACGGTCCGCTGCGGGGCCTCAAGGGTATGTTCTACGAGGGCGGAATCCGCGTTCCCTTCGCCTTTAAATGGCCCGGCAAAGTAAGAGCCGGCGCAACCTGCGATGTCCCTATCATTACCACCGACCTGTATCCGACGTTTCTCGATATCGCCGGCGTCCCCAAACCCGATGGAAAGATTCTCGACGGCGAAAGCCTTATGCCGCTTCTAAGAGAAACAGGCCCGCTCAGCAGAGAAGCGATCTTCTGGCACTTCCCCGCTTATCTTGGAAATTATTTCTGTCAGGATATTACCTGGCGGGCCGAGCCGTGCAGCATCATCCGCAAGGGAAACTGGAAACTCATCGAGACCTTTGAGCCCGACCCCCAGCCGTTTACATACGAATTGTATGATCTCGAAAATGACATCGGCGAAACAACAAACCTGGCAGATACGAACACGCAAAAAAGAGACGAGCTCATCGCCGACCTGCACGCCTGGCAGCAGGCCATCGACGCGCCGATCTGCACCGAGCCCAACCCCCTCTACGAACCGTAAACCGTTTCTCGTCGCTCAGTGTCATTGCGAAAAGTCCACAGGCTAAGGTTGCCTCTGTATATTTT
>CAZNET010000601.1:0-1767 GCA_964571885.1 uncultured Pirellulales bacterium | reverse complement strand
ACCAGCGAAAATGCCTGTTCATTCTACCACCTCCTGAAAATCAGGTTCTATTGCATATTAATATACCTAAAATCGATGGGGATTTCAAGGTAAATCTGTATGAGAAGATCACCTGACTTGCATTTTCCTGGTTTATCGAAACCGTGAATTTGATACCAGATCCATCTGCATTTCTTTCGTTAAAGATACAGATTCCCTGGAAGTCCAGGCGCATATCCTATTTTCAGACCTAATAGTGATCGGCTGTTTTGATTAAGTGGTTTTATTTTTTCGCGATCATCAGGTCGAGGTCTTCGAGCAGGGATTGCAGGTCCTCTTCATGCTCGACTTCCTGTTCAATGATCTGCAGGGCGATGTTATAGGTAACCGGATCGGCGGTCATCGTTGTATCCATCAAATCTCTGTACACCCCGATCGCACATTGCTCACCCTTGATATTCTGTTCGAGAATGGTCTTGACGTATTCATCCACCGGAGCGTCATAGCCGCAGTTGGTGAATTTATACCAGTCTTCGGGAGTGGAAACCGGCGCGCCGCCCAGTTGTATAATACGTTCAGTCAGCATCAAGGCATGGTTGAGTTCTTCGGTGGCGTGCTGTTCGAGCTCGGCGATCACCGCGTCTTTCATCGGGCCTTTGACGACTTTGGCACCAAGCCAGTACTGATAATACGCCAGCCATTCATCGGCATAAGCCTTATTTAAGAGCGTGAGAAGCTCATTTACGTCCATTTTGACAATTTCTGTTCCTTTGGTTCCCATATATGTGCCTCCTTTTCAATAAAGGTTTGTCAAATATTCATTTATGAGAAATAACTTGTGTTCATACATCCACTTGACATAGCAAAGCGGCTGCTTGCCATTGTACTATGGATCGGCGGATAATCAAGCAGGGTTTTTAAATTTATTATTGTTCATAAAAGATTGACGGCCGGACAGAATAACGATACAATCCGGTTTTGGAAAAAATACGAATGGATTGACCAATTCTTAATGTGAGAGTTTGTTTTGGCCAAAGCCCTAAATAACAAGCTGAAACAAAAACCGAGGCCCGAGCCGTCGGGAAATAACGCAGGCGATATCTCCGGGCGGATGATGCCCGAATCGCATGTAGCCGAAGCGGCGGTGATCGGTTCGATGATCATCGATCCCGAATGTATCGCCGATGTGGTCGAACAACTCAAGGCCGATTCGTTCTACCGCATCGAACACCAGATCCTTTTTGACACTTTAGTCGATCTTTACGAACGAAATCACGGCCAGGGCATCGACGGTGTGCTGCTTCGCGATGAGCTTCAGAGCAGAAAGCAGCTTGACGAGGTCGGCGGCATCGACTATATCAGCAGCGTGGTCGAATCGGTGCCTTCCTCGGCCAATGTCGATTACTACACCAGAATCGTCAAAGACAAACAACTCCGCAGAGAACTGATCCAGGCAACGGCGGATATTCAGAATATGGCGTTTGGCGACGGCGGCGACACCGATGAGATCCTCGATAAATCCGAACAGAAAATATTTTCGATCACTGATAAGAAAATTTCCGAATCGGCCGATGCGCTGCGTGACCTGGTCACCCAGGCCTACGAACTGATTGAACGACGTGACGGCAAGCACGTAACAGGCCTGGCGACGGGATATTTTGAACTGGACGAGATGACCTGCGGTTTGCAGAACGGGGAAATGATCATCATTGCGGGCAGGCCGAGTATGGGCAAGACGGCCCTGGCGCTGAATATCGCCGAACATATCGCCGTTGTGGAAAAACAGCC
>CAZNET010000600.1:0-1781 GCA_964571885.1 uncultured Pirellulales bacterium | reverse complement strand
ACCTACAACCTAGCGGTTAACAGCCGCTCGCTCTACCGATTGAGCTATCGGGGAAAAGCTTTTCTTATTCAGTCCAAATCGACTCGGATAAGAAACCATTCATTATCAATATTTTACATATTTTGTCAAATATCATTTACAAAAAACGTTATTTTTGGGGCAAATAAGTGAAAAAGCAATCCCCCCAAAGATGATTTGACTATTTTTTTTAATTTCAGAGGTCAATTTTATTAATTCAGCCTTTGTTCAAGCCTGCTGAAGATCGATTCCAGCGGGTCCGGCTCGTCATCGTCGCTATTCATCGACTGAGCGTTGCCGGCTTTTTTGTCGGGTTTTTCTTCTATTTTTGCTTGTCCGTTCTCTTTGCTGTTTTCATCATCATCGATCGACAGCATCGGCTTATATTTAATCTCTTCGAATTTCTTCATTTGCTCGGGCGGCAGGGGCTCGTTTTTGTAAATATGCGGTGAGAGAAAGACAATGAGTTCGGAATTGTTCAAAACGGTATTGGTACTCTTGAAAAGATTTCCGACTATCGGCAGGTCTCCCAGAATCGGTATCTGGTCTATGGCAACCGTCTTTTCCTGGCGCCTCAGGCCGCCAAGCACGACGATCTGTCCGTCTTCGAGCATCAGTGAAGTTGTCGCCTTTCGGGTGTCCACGATGGGTACTTCGGTGGCACTTTCGCCGGAAGTCACATTTTGCTCAGCGTTGACTGTCAGAAAAATGCGTCCGTTTTCAACGATGATCGCACTGACGTTCAGTGTAATACCAACATCTTTGAATTGTGTGGATGTGATGGCTGCGGCGCCGCCTGCGCCGGTGTCGGTGATTTCCGTATAAGGCAGTTCTTCGACAGCTTCGATGGTGGCGGCCTGGCCGCTGAGCATCATTACCTTAGGGCTTGCCAGTATTTCAACATCTTTTTTCTGCTGGATCAGATTCACCACATGGCGAATCGTGCCGCTGATAACACTGAAATTACCGCCTAAGCCGGTGGTATTATACGCTGTCGCATTGCCGATGGTATCACTGTCGGGGATCACCGCAGCTAATCGGTTGGATGTAAAATTCTGCCGGTAACTGACGTCGTAGAATTCCGTTGACAAAAGGTCCCAATTGATCCCGATCTCGGTGTCGTCCTGCAACTTGACATCGAGAATGACGACTTCGACGGTGATTTGCTGCGGCGTGATATCGATCTTTTTAATTTCCGTTATAATCTTGTCCACATTTTTACGCGTATCGCAAACGACAAGCGAATTGGTCTTTTCTTCCGCCGAGATACTGCCCCATGGAGAAGACATTTTTGCGATCGTTGGAAAAATGCTTTTCGCTTCGAGGAATTTTAGTATGACGGTTTCGACATAAAGATCCGGTATCTGTTCGTTAACCGTATTCGGTTCCGAATGAGGTATCTGCTGTTCGATCTTTTTGAGTTGTGTGACAATTTTTTCGACATATTCAGGCGAATCGCAGATGATCACGGAATTGGTTTTCTGGTCATAAGACACCGAGCCGAAGCCGGAAGAAAGACTGTTGATAATGGCGATTAGATTTCTTGCTTCCAGTGTTTTTAGTGTCACGGTCTCAACGACGAAATTAGACGGTTTGCGTGTTTCTGTTTGCAATGATTTCGTTGGTGTGATTTTCATCGGCTGCGGTGCGTTGAAACTTGCAAAAGGATTGTTTCGGCCCAGATCATCGAGTTGGGTGCTGTTGACGTCTTCGTCCGCCGGACAAATCTGACAAAGCAGCATCAGTCCGCAAATTATGATTAT
>CAZNET010000599.1:0-1786 GCA_964571885.1 uncultured Pirellulales bacterium | reverse complement strand
AGGGGTCGGCTAGAGCTTGCAAAAGAGAGAGAGGATTTGCTCAGGTGATTCCGATGCCGGTGGAAATGACGGTCGTACTTGGCTGTTTGGCGGCGGAGCTCGAAGGTGCCGAAATGGAAGCTGTCATCCTTCCGCTGGTTTTTTCATGGTTTAGTGAGAACAAAGAACGTAATAAGAAAACCTGGCCGACTGAAATGATGCTTAAGAGATTTTTTGAAATTATAAACGAGCGGCTGATATAATCATTCCATATCAGATGTTTAATGAATTTTCTTGATTTCTAATCATTACCGCTATATGGTTTTTTCAAAATATATCTGATATCAAAGCAAAACTGAGACTAAATTTTCTGTAACTAAGTCAAGTCACGCCTTTTTCATATTTATAAGTCCTTTTTACCTAATTTCCCAAAAATCAGTTGACTTCGCGTATTAATGATGCTATAATAGCAACAATTGGAGGATTAGATGAATAAAAATCTGTTCAGCAGATGTTTCGCTAACAGACAAATAAGTCTGCATGTCTTTTTTTTATTTAAACATAAGTCATTTCATAGGAATTATTTAAATAAGGTCAGGAGGAAAGCATGAAAAGCAGAAGGAAAATTTTGGTAACTATCCTAATAATCTTGACTCTTGCTGGTATCAGTTCAGCAACGGTTAGCACGGCCAGAATATTCAGTAATGGAATGGTTCTCCAACGGGACATACCGGTCCGTGTTTGGGGTTGGGATAATCCGGGCCAGATGGTCTCGGTGAATTTCGCCGGCCAGAATGTGTCCGATCAGGCCGATCCCGGCGGCTACTGGGAGGTAATATTAACGGCGATGGATGCCAACAGTACCGGCCAGACGATGCAGGTGACCGGATCCAGTTCGAAAAGCATCACCGATGTTCTCATCGGTGATGTTTGGCTGTGTACCGGACAATCTAATATGGAATTATGGCCCCGTTCCGGCGATGCTTTACCGCCGGATGCTACCCATGTGAATATGAGGTTGTTTCGTGTGAAAGATAAAGCAGCGACACCACAGCAAGATATTTCCATTTCTGCGGTCTGGCCAGATCAGGCGACTGGAAACGTCTGGCTGGATAATCACTGTGCGTCAGTTCAATGGCTTTCGGCGAATCCAAGCAGACTTAGTGTCTTTTCGGTGATCGCTTATTATTTCGGCAGGGAATTGCTTGATGATTATAATTTGCCTATCGGCCTTATCGATGCTTCCTATGGTGGGCAGGAGATCGCTCAGTTCATGCAGGGCGGGCAGTGTTTCAATGCCATGATTTATCCTATTGCCGGTTATAATATCAAAGGCAATATCTGGTGGCAGGGCGAATCCGATTCGGCTTCTTCGAATCCAATTTATGACCAGCAGTTCAAGACGATGATCACCAACTGGCGGGATCTGTGGGGACAGGGTGACTTTCCGTTCCATTTCGTTCAGCTACAGGGTTCGATCTCAGGCAGCTATACTCATTATCTTCGAGATATGCAGCTTCAGGCACTGGTGCTTCCTAATACGAGTATGGTTGTTTCGGCGGATGTGGCCTACGGTCTGCATCCGAGGTATTGCAGAGCGACCATTGCTCATCGGCTGGCTCTTGGCGCCAAGGCTCTTGCCTACGGGGACCAAATCGCTTATTCGGGCCCGATCTATAAAAACATGCAGATCGAAGGCAGTACGATCCGCGTTTACTTCGACCATGTCAACAGCGGTCTGGAGTTTCTAACGTACACCCCTCCAGGTGAAGTTGATGATGGAGGTTTACCCTGGAAGATCGCGGGA
>CAZNET010000598.1:0-1832 GCA_964571885.1 uncultured Pirellulales bacterium | reverse complement strand
TTTTCTTCTATTTCTTTTAATCTGTTGTCAAGAAAGATTCGCTTACTGCCGGCTTTGCCTTCCGAAATTCGCCTGTTCTGTTTATCTAGTTGCTCAACAAAAGCATTGGCCATAGCGGCTGCGAGATTAGGATCTTTATCTTCTACTGATATTTCAACAATCCCTTCATCGGAAACATAGATAATTGTGTTTTTTTTAAGTTTTTTTCTGGCTAAACTTTTATATTCAACATCATAATAATTGACCAAATCGAATTGTTGAATGATCGCGTCTTTTACCGTTCTGCTGTTCAAAATACCAGCATATAAGTCTCCCATGCTGGATGTATCCAGGAATTCACCTAATAAGGCGCCTTCAGTTCCTGTAAGTTTTCCCGCAAGCATAGAACCTTTCTGGGCAAATTCCAAAGGCGGCACTACTCTTGAGGTAGAAATATATCGTTTGGGAAGTAAAAAACTGACAATGACAGATAATAGCAATGACAGGCCTGTAACAACAAAAATCAGTTTACGCTGCCTGTAAATGACGGAAAAATAGTCGAAAAGATCGATTTCATCCTCTTCAGAGTGATAATTTTTGTTTGATAAATTATTATTGTTTTCCACCTTTTCTGCCTTTTATAGATATTAATATGTGCTCTGCGCATACTCCGTCCTCGTGGGTAGCAGAGCATTTATGTATTTTATTTTTCTATATAATTTAAACTATCACAAAGCAAGTACGACACCGGCCGCCAGAGCGATTTGGAATATTATCTGTGTCATATCTTTCGTGTTTCTAAGCCACAAATATTTATCGATCTTACGCGGAACGACGATGGTGTCACCCGGATACAACTGGATATCCATAAAATTACTGAATATCCATTTATTGGACTCGGAATTCCACGCCAGCTTCCCTTTCTCAACCTGTTCCATACTAATCACCGAACCATCGGCTCTTATGACGGCTAACTGGTCTTTGTCCGCATCCTTTGTAATGCCGCCTACCTTATTTAAATAATCTCTAACCGTTTTTTTGTTTTGATAAACAATCGATGTCGGATTGTACACTTCCCCAAGAACGCTTATGATGCCCGGTGTCCTTGGGATACGCAACGAATCACCGTCCTCCAGTTCTATATCGTAAGAAGAATCTTCAAACGCTTTTATTTTGTCTAAATGAACGATCACTCTGCCGTCAATTCTGGCAGCTTTTAATTTAGTGATGAGCTCTTTTTGGGCTTTTAATGACGCCTGCTGAGCGATGATGTCTTCTTCAGTTAAAGCGCTGCTGATGGTTTCTTCCGTACTGGAAAGAATCGCTTCTTCAATCTCAGCAATAAGCTGGTTTAATCTCTGTCTCTGGATTGCTTTGGCGCTTTCCCGAGTGAAAACCGCCCCCCTAAGATAGGCGTCATTGGTATAACCGCCGGCCCTTTTCAGAATATCGCTTAGACGTTCATTTTTGCTGATTGGATATGTGCCCGGAAATACCACTTCTCCTGATATTGTCACTTCACGTCCCAGTTGCAGCTCCGGAATTCTCCTGACAATCAGATGGTCATAATCCTGTAAAAGGAGATTTGCCTCGGCATTTTCTTTTTGCACTTTTTGCAAATTAATCATTTCTTTGGAGGTCTGCATCCCGTTTTGGGTGATGTTCATGCGGTTTAATTCCGCTTGCTTGAGATAAGCATTTTTTTGAAGACCGCCCGCGGTATCAATCAGGTCGCTGATTCTCATGTTATCGAACAAGCGATATTTTCCCGGCCTAAAAACCTCTCCGGAAATCGATACATAATGGGTAATACCCTCATCCCATTTATAGATTTTGATCTTATCGAACTTGGT
>CAZNET010000597.1:0-1838 GCA_964571885.1 uncultured Pirellulales bacterium | reverse complement strand
ATGGGATCCTTTTCGGGCAGCGGTTCGTTTCGTGGAACGACGCCCAGGTTGGCCCACCAGATCTTCAGTCCTTCTTTTTTACAGCAGTAAAAGAAGTGGTCCCGGATGTCCCAGTACGAGCCGTCGCCTTTGACGTAGGGTTTGTAGACACTTTTGTCCGGCCACATGCGGACCATGTTAAAGCCGGTATCTTTAAGTCGTTTGACCGCGCCGGCGTTGGCGACGTAGCGGTCGAGGTCGTCTCTTCTGGCGGGGAAATTACCGCTGACACCCCAGAAGCGGACGCGCTGGCCGTTCAACTGCAGATGGCCGTCGCTGCTGACCGTGACATATTCAGAATCCGGCGGTAAAGTATCAGCACAATAACCGACGGTCAAAAGCAACGGAATCAAGAAAACGAACATCAAAGATTTTTTTAAGTGGACGGCGGTTTTTTTCCTGACTTTGGTTTTCATCTTTTCTTCCTTAAAATATTTTTATATCAAGTCTGTTTTAAAGGGCCAATCCTTCCTCTTCGGCAACCGAGCGGATGTAATCAGCCGCTAATCGATATTCTTCGGCGCTGTTCAAGTGCTCGATCATCAGAGGGGTATCCGGTATTTTACTAAGGTTTTTGAGAAAGGCAGCATAATCCAGTACACCCAGTCCCGGCCGGATCTCATCGGCGTGAAACATATAGACGTCTTCTCTGATCTGGATATCCTTTGCGTGACAGCTTTTTATGTAGGGCCCGAGCTTTTCGAAGCATTCATTGATCAGCCGGGTGTTGTTGTAATACAATTGTGGGCTTGAAATCAGATTCACCGGATCCAGATGAGCGGCAAACCGCTCGCGATCTATCGCCTTCATCAGGCGAACATAGGAGTCCGGCGAATCGGGATAGGAACAAGGCATGGTTTCGAGGGCAAAGCAAGTCCGTGTCGGTTTGACCTCGTCGATGATGTGGCGCGTCACCTCGACGATCCTGTCAAATGTTTCCTGGGTCAGGTTGTCTTTGTGCGGGCCGGCCCAGAATGTCGGATTACGGGAACCGCTGATGTTGACGCAGCAGTTGGCTCCGATCTTATCCGCCAGATGAAGCTGCTTTTTACACTTCGCGATCGCCTCTTTTCGCATCTTTTCATCCGGACTGATCGGATTGCTCCATGCCCCGACTTCGGCAATGATGATATCGTTTTTCTTTGCTGCGCCGGCATAGGCCCTGATGACATCATCGCTTTCTTCGGCGGATACAGGGCAGTACGCCGCACGATATTTGAGTTTTTTACAGATACTTACCCATTCATCGGGTGAGTCGAATTTTTCGAATATCTGTCCGCCTAACCGTAATGGAGATACCGATTTGCCCCAGGCAAAATTAACCATCGGTGATATATTCAACAGCGCCACACCGATAAAGGATTGTTTTATGAAATTACGACGCGACATGTTTTTTATTCTATCCTTCATTTTACGGCCTCATCGTTCTGAAAAGAATTCAAATTGGTACATTCTGATTCATTTTTGAATGTAGTATATTAAAGAATTTAATGGCATAAGTAAAGACGAATTATTGCTTTTAGGGTCAAAATAGTTTATAGTCAATCGTTTCGTAATTTTGCACATAACAATTAACGTTTGAACGTTAACGGTATTTTGAGTTTATGAAAAATCTGGATTACGGAGTTATCGGTAACTGCAAAAGTGCGGCGCTGGTCAGCAGGGACGGCAGCATTGACTGGTGCTGTCTGCCGGATTTTGACGCGCCGTCGGTATTCGCGAAGATTCTGGACGACAAACGGGGCGGCTATTTCTCCGTCGAACCGGTCGGTAACTATACGGTCGAACAGAAATATCTC
>CAZNET010000596.1:0-1840 GCA_964571885.1 uncultured Pirellulales bacterium | reverse complement strand
TCTCAATAATTCTCTCAACCATCTCCGGCGTGATCGGTTCGATATACGTCCGGTCGGCCAGCTCTGGATCGGTCATGATCGTTGCCGGATTACTGTTAACAAGAATAACCTCGTATCCTTCTTTTTTCAGGGCCTTGCAAGCCTGAGCGCCGGAATAGTCAAATTCACAGGCCTGACCGATTACGATCGGCCCGGAACCGATAATCAGAATTTTTTTGATATCATCACGTTTCGGCATCGTTTTAGTGGTCTAATACAAAACTAACACTTCCTCTATACCTCAAAAAAAACGCCCTCCTTGCCAAGGGCGTTTTATAATCACGATTATCCTTAAAATCTTTTATGCTTTGTTTCATTAAAAAAGGGATTCTACTATCTCATAATTACATATTCAATCTTTTTTTCAAAAAAATCCAATAAGGAATTAAAGAAAATACAAACCGAACATAAAACATGATGTATCAGATTATATCTCATTGCCGGCCCAGCCATTGATTGATCGCCGCAGCGGCTTTTCTGCCGCTGTCTATCGCTCGAACCACCAGCGAAGCCCCTATGACGGCGTCCCCGGCGGAAAACACCCACGGTTGAGAGGTCTGGCAATTATCGACAACAATATTGCCGCGATTGTCAAGATTGAGATTTAAATCATTGACCAGCCCATCATGTTCCACATGTAAAAAACCCATCGCCAGTAATACAAGATCCGCATCGAGCTCAAAATCCGTCCCCGGTATTTCTTTGATTTTCCAGTCTTTGCCTTTTCGAATCCATTCCACCTCGCAGGCATGAAGTTTGTTGACCCGGGTTCCAACGCCGCTGAGTTTTTTTGTCATGACGCCCCACTTTCGTTCACAGCCTTCCTGATGTGACGAAGAGGTTCGCATGATCTTGGGCCACGTCGGCCAGGGCGTCTCCGGCGGTCGCACATTTGGCGGCTTCGGCAGAATTTCAAGCTGATAGACTTTCTTCGCTCCCTGACGTATGGAGGTACCGACGCAATCGCTGCCTGTATCGCCCCCGCCGACAACGATGACCGTTTTGTCTTTTGCGCTGATGATATCGGTTTTGCCGGTGTCTTCACCTGCGATGAGCTTGTTTTGAACCGTCAGAAAATCCATGGCAAAAAGGATGTTCTCGTATCCGCGGCCCTGTACCGCAAGATCTCTGGGCCGGCCCGCTCCCATCGTCAAACATATCGCGTCAAATCGTTTCCGCAGATAACGCGCTGAAATATCGATGCCGACCTCGACGCCTGTCTGGAATTGCACCCCTTCGGCCTCAAGCTGTTTGAGCCTGCGGTCAATCACATACTTTTCCATTTTGAAATCCGGTATGCCGTACCGCAAAAGCCCGCCTATTTTTTCAGATTTTTCAAAAAGAATGACTTCATGTCCAGACCGAGCCAACTGCTGCGATGCCGCCAATCCGGCGGGTCCGGAACCAATAACCGCTATACGCTTGCCTGATTTAGTCTCAGCCGGTAAAGGTTTGATCCAGCCTTTGTCGAATCCTTTTTCCACAATTTGAAATTCGATGTGCCTGATCATCACCGGATCGTCATTGACCGATAAAGTACAGGCCGATTCACAAGGCGCCGGGCAGATACGTCCGGTGATTTCGGGAAAATTATTCGTCGAATGCAGATTCCTGCAGGCCTGTTCCCATTTGCCCCGATAAACCAGATCGTTAAATTCCGGAATACGATTGTCCACAGGACATCCGCCCACATAGCCGTGACAGAAAGGAATGCCGCAATCCATACATCGAGCCGCCTGTGCCCGGATGGCTTCGGGAGTCAACGGCAGTTCCAGTTCCCTGTAATCATGGATACGTTCCT
>CAZNET010000595.1:0-1851 GCA_964571885.1 uncultured Pirellulales bacterium | reverse complement strand
AAAATAAGGACTTCTCCTCAACAGATTCATGATCTGCTTGTGGAAAAGGCACCGGACAAAGTTGTGCTCGAGATATGTTCAGCGGCGGGATGGATTCCTCGGCTGCGCTCGGGATGACAGCGTGTGTGTATTCGCTCGGGATGACATTATGCGTCTGTACGCTTGTGGTGACATTCTGCACCTGATCATAGAAAAAGTTCCACTGTCATTTCGACCGAGCGTGAGCGAGTGGAGAAATCGGTCAATAGGAACTTCCTTTTTTAACAGATCCCTCGGCTGCACTCGGGATGACATTGCGAGTCTATCCACCTGAGGTGACATTGTGCGTTTATTCGCTCGGGATGGCAAAGACAGACACAAGAGGAAACCGACCTGTCGGGATGGCGAAGCTATCTGTTTATTGACGATTCAGCAGGTCGGACAGCAGCGGCTTTAGTTTTCTGATGGCGTTGCCTCGGTGGGAGATCTTGTTTTTCTGTTCGGGGGTCAATTGGGCGACGGTTTTACTGAGTTGGGGGACAAAGACGATGGGGTCGTAGCCGAAGCCGTTGTCGCCGATCTCTTCTGTTGTGATGGTGCCTTCGAGGCTGCCTGTTGTTTCGAGCAGGACCTTGCCGGGAGCCGCCAGGCAGAGGTGACAGACAAAGCGGGCGGTGCGTTTTTCCCGCGGGACATCTTTCATCAGTTCCAAAACCTTGGCCATGTTCTTATGATCGAGCAGGGTGCGGTCCTTCTGCTTTTCGCCGGAAAAGCGTGCGCTGTTGACGCCGGGGGCGCCGCCGAGCGCGTCGATGCATAAGCCGGAATCGTCTGCGATGGTCCACAGGCCGGTTTCTTTTGCGTATCCCAGCGCTTTTTTACGGGCGTTCTCTTCGAATGTTTGGCCGTCCTCGACGACCTCGGGGATATCGCCGAAATCCGAAAGGCTGAGCCATTCGACGTCAAGGTCAAGCATGGCCTTTAGCTCTTTGAGCTTGCCGGGATTGGTGCTTGCGACAACGATTTTTTTATCAGCCATAGAATCCATAATTTATAGCCACAGAGGGCACAGAGAACACAGAGAAAATAATTATCTAAACTATTCAACCTCTTCTTTTGGGTATTTGTTTGTCATCCCGCAGAAAGGACAAAACTCTATTTTTGGCCATGTACCTTTCTCTGTATCTCGTATAATGCGAATAATACTTATACCACTACAGTGTTCACAATTATTCTCTGTATCTACATCGATTGTCATTTTATTATTCATATATCTAATTATTAGTCATATTGTCAGCTCATTAGTTTTTTTAACAGTGCTCTTTGGAAGTGGAGGCGGTTTTCGGACTGGTCGAAGATGATGGAGTTATCGGATTCGACGACCTCGTCGGTAATTTCATAGCCGCGGTAGGCCGGCAGACAGTGCATGATCTTCGCGCCATCGGGTGCTTTCGCCATCAGGTCCGCGTTGACCTGGAAGGCCCGGAAGTCGTTGACGCGTTTTTGCTTTTCTTCTTCCTGGCCCATGCTGACCCAGGTGTCGGTATAGACGATATTCGCGTCGGTGACCGCCTTTACGGGGTCGTTTGTCACGGTGACACAATCGGGGCAGAGTTTGTTGACCCTTTCGATCGAGCCGGCATCGAGTTCGTAGCCTTTCGGCGAGGCGACGGCCATTTTCATGCCGAGTTTAGCACAGGCAAAGGCCAGCGAACGCGCGACGTTGTTGCCGTCGCCGATGAATGCGATCTTGACACCTTTCAGTTCTCCGAGGTGTTCGGAGATGGTCATGACATCGGCCATAGCCTGGCAGGGATGGGACCAATCGGTCAGCGCGTTGATGACCGGGACGCAGGACCATTCGGCCAGGTC
>CAZNET010000594.1:0-1851 GCA_964571885.1 uncultured Pirellulales bacterium | reverse complement strand
GATGCGGACGTACATCGAATGACGCATCGGCCAGACTTTCTTCAGTTCCAAACTGCCGAGACAGTCAACTTCTTTCGGCATTTTGCCGCTCAGCAGAAGCCTGCCCCCTCCTGCAACATATGCATCGAGAGAACGAGCGTTTTCTTTTTTGACATGCCCGCTGGACGGAATGATCAGCACCTTATACCGCTGAAGTGCGGAATGTTCGAAGGATACCAGGTCGAAAGGGATGTGATGCTCGGACAATATCTGCACCCAGCCCCAGTAGTCGTTGCCATTGTCATGCACCAGTCCCACCTCGGCGGCCGGTTCGGTGTGCAGCATCCATTTTTCATTATCTCGATGGAAACGGAAAATGTCGCTGAGAGGCCCGACGGCCGCGCGGTCCTCAAGCCGCTGCAGGGGTCCGATACAGTAAAAATCGAGCCAGGCACCATTAACCATCTGCTGAAAAAGCCGGCGTGTATGCAGATAAGGAGCGGCCGCGGAATGACGAAAGATCATTCGATAAAAATGTACTGTCGCATTAGCAAGTTGCTTGTCATTTGTTGTCAGCAGAGTCCACTGAGCCCGTTCGACATCGTCCCAGATCTCGTCACCGAGCGGTGCACCGGATTCGTTACGCATCACATCGATGTAATTGACCGTGTAGGTGCAGATCGCGATATCTTTGCGGATCGATTTGATCAGCTCTCTCACTTTTTCGAACTGCCGATCGATCTGTATCTGCTGCCATTGTCTATACCTGCCCGTCGTCTCGGAATCGGCACCTTTTTTCGGTAGTTCCAGTCCGCAGTAATCTTTAAAAGACTGCCTGCAGTTTTCGCACTGGCAGACTCCGTGAAAATTCCGGCTGTAGTCGTATTGCGGAAAACCGATCATGTTAAAGAATACTCCGTCAAGCGGATAGCGTTTAACCGCTTCTTCGAGTATCTTGAACATGTAGTCCTGCTGGTATCCGCCCATCAGACAGGTGTGTACCTGGCCGTTGTAATTGACGTTTTCGCCTTTCTCGCTGACATAGAGCCACTCGGAATGCTCTGCCGCGAACTGCTCGTTGATTTTACTAAAGTCGAACCGGCCCATCATTTTTATGCCCGCCGCATGCAGTTTTGGCAGAACATTTCCGACCAGATCACCTTTCATGTAAGTATTTCGCCAATGAAATTCCAGATCGGTGGGGTAATTCGCTACAATACCGCCGACATTGAACAAAACAATATTGGCCCCGAAATCCTGAACTTCACGAATATACTGATTCACATCCATGGTCGCGTCGATCTCACGAAGATTGGTCTGGAGCATGCGGTGCGGCGTCAGCCACCATTTGTCCTGTTTCTGCTCCCCGGCGATAAGATGATTTAACAAGACAAACATTAATAAAACAGCGGGAATTCGAATGCTTTTCATTTTCTGTCCTTTCCTGCTTAAATCTGAAAACAGCCATAAAAGAAAAAGATTGGTTATTTATAGCAAATAAACAGCAAAAATCAAAAAAAGTATTAATTAGTATTGACAAATAAGGCTTTCCTTATTATCTTAGTAGCTTCTAATTTATAGGAATACTCTGATGTCACAAACAAAACATTTAAGTGCCAGTCTGGAAGATTATCTCGAAGCGATCTTCAATATCGTTTCCGACAAGGGCGGTGTTCGTGCCAAGGATATCGCCAGGACCCTCGGCGTCAAGGCCGGCTCGGTCACTACCGCCCTTCAGGCACTGGCAAAAAGTGGGCATATTAACTATCAGCCGTATGAGGTGATCACCCTGACCTCAAAAGGTCTTGCCCAGGCCAAACGGGTCATCCGAAAGCATGA
Source organism: uncultured Pirellulales bacterium (assembly GCA_964571885.1). Taxonomy (GTDB): domain Bacteria; phylum Planctomycetota; class Phycisphaerae; order Sedimentisphaerales; family Anaerobacaceae; genus CAZNET01. Next base: position 33 of record CAZNET010000594.1, on the reverse strand, counting down.
GATATTGAGGGATTTTTTCGTGGATATTCTCGG
>CAZNET010000593.1:0-1860 GCA_964571885.1 uncultured Pirellulales bacterium | reverse complement strand
AAATAAGCTCGCCGATCTTGATCTCAAGGGCCTTGGTAATCAGCTCATTGATTTCTTTGGTTTTGGCGGGAAAGTTATCCTTGTCGGAAACGACGAATCCGTCACCGGCGCGTCGAAGCGTCAGTGTGTCATCTTTCTTGACAATCTCAATGATACCAATATCCTCTGGATCGAGTCCCTGTATCAAATAGGCGGGGCCTGATAATTGCGGCTCCGCCGTTCGATTCACACGCGCGGTGACCATCGCTAAAACTACCATTACAACTGCAACGACTGCCAATATTCCAAGATTTTTATTACTCATCGCATATCCTCAACACAATGTCACATTCTGTTTTAAGCGTCACTGGCATGACTGACATAATGACGTTTTCTGACCGACCGGCGGATACCGAGCACGATGGCGATCAGCAGGATCACAGCCGGCGCCGCCAGCATATTGACGTTTCGCAACGTATTGCCCAGCTTTTCGATCTTTTCACGGCGTTTAAGTTTAACCTCATTGAGCCGGACTTTGGCCTCATGGATCTTCAGTTCAAGTTCCTTTCGTTTAGCAAGAATCGAACTGCCGATAATTTCCTCCTGGCCCTGCTGAACGTTCGAGAGTATCTGTGAAAGCTCATTCTGAAAACCTTCTATTTCGGCCTGAATCCTTGCTTCTTCCTCGGCAGTGGCTTCTTCGGCCAGTTGTTCGATCTTGTCAACTTTCGTAAAAGGCCGCTTGTAGTTGCCGCGTGAACGGATCGATATCAAATCGCTGGAACCGGTTAGTTCATTGACGGCATTCAGCAGCAGATTGCTGTTGTCGCCGACCACGATCTTTCCGAAGATCGAACTTTGATAGGCCAGCAGATCGGAAATGAAATCCACATCGCTGAAAACAATCACCGCACAATCTTCCTGAGCCTGAGGTATGGCGGACAAATGTCTAATCACCGGTTCATTGGGTTCGTTTGCATCCTCTGGGTCCGCGGATTCTATCTCGATATCAATGCCATCCGGAAATGCACTATTGAGTTTGCCTGTCACCATATACCCCATGACCACTTCATCGGTTCCCTCGACGAACTTGTTCATAAGCTGTGACGCATCTGGATTCATCAATTCATAGGGACTGTTTATTTTGAATTCGTTTCCTTTCGTCGTTGTCATCACTAAAGGACGTCGCACGATATCCGAATCATTGGCATCCGCTGTTTCATCGAGGACGCCGGCGAACAGCATCCTGACATCGTTAAGCTGGGCCGTGATCACCGAATCATCATTGAAGCAATGAGGCGGCTCGAGACGCAAGAAACCGATGATCTTCTGCGGTCTTGTATTCGGTCTCAAAGAAGATGTAACCGCTAATTGCTTGTCACCCGCAAAGGTGTTTTGGGGCATTTCAAATCCCCATGTCCTGAATAACCGGTCTAAATTTGAATTCGCCGGCTGAGGCCCTGCCATAGGATTCGGCGTCTGCTCCTGCTGAGCGGCGATACTGTACGGATCGACACAGATAACCGCCCTGCCGCCTTTAACGATAAACTGATCGATCAAAAATTGCGTTTGTTCGGGCAGATCCTGCGGATGAACAACCAGCAAGATATCTACATCGTTAATTTCATTGACGTCGGTTCCAACCGTCGATACCTCATATTGCCCACGGAGCTCTTCGACGATGGTCCACGGCTCCTTTGGCTGCTGGCCCTGCATGCGCATCATCTGAGCCATATATCCGGTTACATCATCGCCCATCACGGATAGTGAACTGAGCACGCCAAGCTTTTTTTTCTGTCGAGTAATAGCCGAATCGATGAGATAACTGATATCGTATTCGAGAAAATTTTCCCTGTCGGGCGAGAAAAATGGGATCGATTT
>CAZNET010000592.1:0-1862 GCA_964571885.1 uncultured Pirellulales bacterium | reverse complement strand
AATCCTACGGTATATAAACCAAGGCTGATTGCCTTTGAGGTGACACGAAAATGCCGCTATCACTGCAAACACTGTCGGGCCGAGGCTCAAAAGAAAAGAAAACAAAACGAGCTCACCACCGAGCAGATAAAAAAAGTCCTTACTTCAATTGCTGATTATCATAAATGTGTCATTATTTTAACGGGCGGGGAGCCAATGGAGCGTGATGATATCTACGACATCATCAAATTCGGAAAAAACCTCGGATTTCGCATGGTGATGGCAACGTGTGGTTACCTGATAACAGAAGAATCGATTGGAAAATTAAGGCAGGCGGGCATCATGGCCATGTCATTGTCACTGGATGGATCCGAGCCTCAAACACATGACATGTTCAGAGAATCGCCCGGTTCATTTGATGCGACACTAAAAGCTGCTGAAATCATAAAAAATGCCGGCGTTAAATTTCAGATCAATACCACGATCAGCAAAATCAATATAAGTCAGGTTGCTGCCATTGCGGAATTGGCAAAGCGCATCGGTGCTTATTGTTTTAATCCCTTTATACTTGTCCCGACCGGGCGGGCGGAAAATATAAAAGATGAAATTATTCATCCCGTCGAATATGAAGCGCTGCTTTACGAATTGTATGTTTTGAAACTCAAATCCGAAATCGAAGTTCGAGTTACCTGCGGACCTTCTTTTGCGAGAATATGCCGCCAGACAAATGAAAAAAAACTGAACGATGTCAGTGGATGTATGGGAGCAAGAGAGTTCGGGTTTGTCAGCTACTGCGGTGATGTTCAGACATGCGGATTTCTTGATATTCCCGCGGGAAATCTTGTTGATAACGGTTTTAAATTCGCTGAGATATGGGAAAAATCAGAATTTCTGAATTCCGTGCGTGATATACAATCCTATACTGGCAAATGCCGTGACTGTAAATTTGCAGGCACCTGCGGCGGATGCCGTGCCAGAGCCTACTTGATGACCGGCGATTATCTCGGAACCGACCCGGTTTGCGGTTATGAGGGATGAGTAAGAGGTCTTTTCACTGAATGATTTACAGATAAAATTATGCTCTCACCTGCAAAACGGACTGAAAGTAGGCCCACGGCCATTCGCAGAAATAGCAAAGTCACTGGATGTCTCTGAACGGATTGTTCTCGAACAGACTCGGGAATTAATAAAGCGGGGCGTCATAAAACGGATCGGTCCTTCGATCAATTACCGGGTGTTAGGCCGTGTCAGCACACTTGTCACCGCTCATGTACCTGAGTCCAAATTTAATCAGGTAATGAATACTGTTAACAAACTCGACGGTGTATCCCATAATTATCTACGAAATCACTATTATAATCTTTGGTTTACCTTACAGGACAATTCTTTTGACGCGATTGATAAAATCCTTTCTCTGCTAAAAGAGCAATTCAATATCGAATTTTACAGTTTACCTGCCACAAGGTTTTTTAAACTGGACGTCAGATTCGATTTATCCGATGAAAAAAAAGTTAGAAAAGCATACTCTAAAGATCATAGGACCATGATTAAATTACGTCATAACCAAAAGAAACTTTTGAAGGAACTCCAAAAGGGAATTTCAGTAGAGGCAACTCCGTTCGATATTTTTAAGATTCCGGAGGAACAGACGATCAGGGAAATAAAACACCTTATACAAAAAGGTGTGATTCATAGAATCGCCGCAGTTCTGGACCAGCGAAAACTCGGCTTCAATTCGAATATCATGGTTGTGTTCCAAATCAATGAAATTGATATTGAGACCGCAGCGACGGCACTGGCGTCAGTGGATATCGTCAGTCACTGTTACCAGCGAGAATCTTTCGAAAGTTTTAATTATAACCTCTTTGCCATGATGCATGCCA
>CAZNET010000591.1:0-1873 GCA_964571885.1 uncultured Pirellulales bacterium | reverse complement strand
CTATCCACGATAATATCCAAGCCAATATCCCTATCTCGAAATTCTTCAGCGGCTTCAGGAGGAATTGTCATCACATCGATACCGGCCAGATCGTGTATTTGCCGCCCCTTTCTGAAGCTGGCACCGATCTGATGGGATTTTGTCATGTTCTTCGATCGCAGATCCATCAGCATTTTTTGAGATGCGAGAAGAGTTTTTTCTCCGATATAATCGCCGCTGCCCAAATCATTGTCTTTGATGAAGCTGTTCAAGCGGCCTAAAAACACATTGACAAATGCCGGATTGGCAATCCGGGCCATGACATAATTTTGCCGAGCGGAAAAGCCAAGGGTATGGTTTACCGGCACATTTTCTGCACTTAGTTTTCGTGTCGCCAAAACGCCCGCAGGGGTAAATGGAATCTTGACACAAAAACGCTGAGGGCAAATCGCATATAATCTTTTTCCGTAATCGAACGCATAATCTACATCATGAGCCAAATCGGTGTGTTCCTCAAGTGACACATAAGCATCAAATTTTTCAACCAGTCTCAGGCCATGGTAGGCGTTCAGGGCGAAATTGATCTCAATCAATTTTTGCTGTTCAGAAAAATCGGCATGAGCCTCCAAGATACGGGCAACCGCCGAGATGATCGAATCGTATCTGCCGGTCTGAATTACTTTGTTCAGGAGCGTATTATTTACCGTCAAGCCGGAAAATTCCCTGGTCCAGATACGTTCAATTTCATCGATATCTCCTGAATCAAGCCAAAGACGGGTACCAAGCTCACTTAATTTCTGCCATTTTGGTTCGGTAGGAAAATTCCTCTTTAAATAATTAAATTGCGGAGTAAATTCAACTTTAATGAAATTCCTTAAGTCCCGCTCAAAATCCGATTTTACGCGTACTGAATACATATGTAAATTACCTTACCTACTTGTATAATTGGCGCTGGTTATGATATTGGTATCTAAATCATCTTCTGCTTTAATGTGATCTCTTAATCTTTTAGCATCTTCTTCAGGCAAAGAAGGATTGATATGAATTCCCGAGCCGATTTCAAAACCTGCCGGGGTAACGATTCTCGGCCTGATCTGAAGATACCAATGTAAATGACCCGCTGAGGCTTTTTGCCTCGAACAGGAATGAATGATGTAATTGTAATCGGGATTGTTCAGGCCATCATAAAATGCTAACAAAATCGTTCTTAACGCTTCCGCCAAATCGAATATTTCACTTCGCTGAATTTCGCTGAAACTTGCACAATGTCTTTTGGGAGCGATCCAGACCTCAAAGGGGACCTGTGAAGCAAATGGTACAAATCCCAGAAATGAGGAATTTTCATAAATATTTCGCTGCTGATCTTGCCTTTCAAATTCAATCATATCACATAAAGCACATTTTCCATTTTTCTGTAAATATCTCTCGGCGATCGATTCTCTGTCATGAATATACTTGGGAATAATCGCTGTGCCGATCATCTGCGAATGCGGATGAATCAGAGAAGTACCGGACGCTGGTCCGTGATTGCGAAAGATAATCACATTAAGTATATCATTAAAATGATTTAGATAATATTTATCCCGCTCAATATAGGTTTCTATAATACGTGCGACCTGTTTAAAGGACATAAGCGGTATATCATGATTATGATACGGACTTTCGATAACAACTTCATGCTTGCCATGACCTGAAGCAGTTAAATACATGCCGACATTGCCCCCTTTGATATCCTCACGGGACGCCCGTTCAAGGCCGACCTCTTCCGGCGTCAGCACGCTGTTGGTGACCACGCCGTCCTTGAGATGAGAGAGGTGGGTAGGACCACAGATGCTGATTTCATCGAAGGTCCCTTCGCCGTAAACCACAAACGCCTCCCGCGACCCGAGACGGT
>CAZNET010000590.1:0-1874 GCA_964571885.1 uncultured Pirellulales bacterium | reverse complement strand
ACGGCAATCCAGCAGCTTCGAGTTTGGCCAATGCCGAACAAGCATGGGATTCGAATTATGCGGGTGTCTGGCACTTTACACATGATCATTTTGTATACCAGACCCTGTGCTGGGGCAATCAGTCCGTGATGAAAAAAGATGATGAAACTGTATGGATCAGTACCGAAGATGAAATCCATCATTATCACGAAGATGCGGCATATGTGGTCTATAATGTTATACGAAAACGGTATGAAGAATTCAAATGGTATCATCCTTATGATCATTCGACCCGCGAAGAGTGCGGATTTATGGCCGAATCCGAGGGCAATTATTACGGGTTTTATGAACAGCAGTACGGCGGCGACTGGGATTTGATCTTTTTCAAAAGCACCGATGATGGGCAAACCTGGAGTCATCCAGCCGTTGTCTTCGACGAAGCCGGGGGCCAGTATTATTATGACGGCTATCTGGACGAACCTAACGAACTTGTTCTCGTTTGGCCGGATGGAAGCAATGTCTATACGAAAAAGCTATATACATATAATGACACGGTCAGTGCCCGCCATCTCCTCGTCAGCGCACCGGTAGGGGTGACGTGTGCCAAAAAGTTTTCGGGCCGGTATTATGCTTATTATAAAAATGGAAGCACCGGTAATATTCATGTGATGGATTCAAATAGCTGGGATTTCTCCACCTACAATTCAAGTATCGCAAATACGATCAATCCTGCTAAGGAATATCGCATGAGCGTTATCGAACTAGGCGGAAAATATCATATGATTTATAATGATGATAACAGCGAAGGCGGGCAGAGCATATGGGTATACTCGGATACCACGCCTTTGTTCAATAATGATCCGCAGGAGACGGAGATTGTCAATGCGCATAATACGGATCTCAAATGTGCTTATGCCATTGCGTTCGATGCTTCTCACGCGGCTATCGTTATCGAGGAAGATAATGTCGATGAAGTCTATTTTTATATGGCGGAATATGACGGTAACAATTGGTCCTATGACGATTATTACGCGGTATTTGATGTTTCCGGGAACAATAACAATGCCTATGCCTGGTGCATCGCTAAAAACGACGCGTCAACCTATGAAGACAGTTATCAGCTCAACGGGGGCATCACCGCAGACGCCAGAAAATTCGATGGTATCAATGATTATGCCGTTATTCAAGACGATCCGAGCCTTCAATTGAACAGTCATACCTTGGAATTTTGGATGAAGAGAGCCGATACGGCTGCTGATGAACAGATACTGATCGAAAAACGCGGGAATTCATCGCAATGCAATTATTTTGTTTCCATGAATAAAGATGCCAATCAGGAGATTATGGCCGGTTTCTCAGACGGCACAGATTGGTACAACCTGTCAACAGATCCGAATCTTATCGCGGACACGAACTGGCACCATGTCGTTTACGTCTTTGACGCCAATGCCGGCCGGCAGAATATATATGTGGACGGTGCGGAAGAAGCGATGAGCACTTCCGTTCTCGCAACACCGGCCTTGAACGGAAATCTGAATCTTGCCCGTCGTTACGACGGTGCCAATTTCTATTCAGGTGTGCTGGACGAGATCAGGGTTTCCAACATCGCCCGTAGTGCCGAATGGATCGAGACAACCTATAACAATCAGAGTAATCCCTCAGCCTTTTATACCGTGATGGAGGAAAGGGTAGGCGGTGCTCCTTATGTGACCAGTTCAAATCCCGCTGACGGCGCAACCGGCGTCAGCTTGTCGTTATCGGAATTGAGCTTTTATTTAGGTGACACTGAGAGCGACTTAATTGATTACAGCGTCGTCACCTATCCGGATATCGGTTCATCATCAGACATCAATGTACCCGACGGTATTTATACGGTCCCACTCAGCGGATTGCAG
>CAZNET010000589.1:0-1887 GCA_964571885.1 uncultured Pirellulales bacterium | reverse complement strand
TCGGTAACGGTGGTATGTTCGAAGGTCCGGGCCATGATGCCGTGGGCGTATCGGCTGAGGACGCGGGCGATATCCTTGACGGGCTCGCGCTTGCCGATGCCGCCGATGTCCTCGGGCTTGACGTAGATGGGGCTTCCGCCGAGGTCGGTCATGGCAATCTGAAAGCTCATGCGTGTCCGCAGCGACGGCTTTTCGAAGAGCATAATAAGGACCTTGCCCGCCAGGGCCAGGTCGCGGCCGCCGGCTTTATACCGTTTTTTCAGGCCGGTACTAAGGGTCAGTAATTCGTGTAATTGTTCGGTTGTGCAACTGCTGATTGAGATAAAATGCTCCATTATTGCACCTCGCTTAGTACGGCGTCGAAAATTTCAATCGCTTTGTCGATCTGTTCTCTGGTCGCGATCATCGGCGGCATGAACCGGATGACGGACTCGTGCGTACAGTTGATCCGCAGCCCTTTATCGAGACATTCGTTAACGATGTCACTTCCCGCGACGGTCAACTGGACGCCGATCATCATCCCGACGCCGCGGATATGATCGATTGTTTCATGTTTTTGTTTTAGCTGGTTGAGTTTATCCTGCGCGTACCGCCCGAGTTCGACGGCGTTTTGCAGCAGGTTTTCTTCTTCGATCGCTTCGAGAACGGCGATGGCCGCGGCGCAGGCAAGTGCGTTTCCGCCGAAGGTCGAGGCGTGTTTGCCGGGAACCAGCGAGGCGGCAACTTCATGGGTCGCCATCATCGCGCCGATTGCGACGCCCCCGCCGAGCGTTTTGGCCATGGTGATGATGTCGGGGACAACGTCGTAATGCTGATAGCCGAACCATTTACCGGTGCGTCCGATGCCGGTCTGGACTTCGTCGAGGATCATGACCGCATTGTTTTCGTCACAAAGCCGGCGGATGGTCCGGAGAAATTCGGGTGTCGCGACATTGATGCCGCCCTCGCCCTGAATCGGTTCGAGAAGAACGGCGGCGACTTCGTCATCGAAGGTGTCATTCAAGGCGTCAATATCGTTGAACGGGATATATTTGAAGCCCGGCAGCAACGGCAGAAAGCCTTCGTGATATTTCGGCTGGGCGGTGGCTGTCACCGTGGCGAAGGTTCGTCCGTGGAAGCTGCCCTGACAGGTAATGAACTTGTATTTGCCTTTTTCGGTATGGAGACGGGCGAGTTTTAAGGCTGCCTCGTTGGCCTCGGCGCCGGAGTTGCAGAAAAAGCACTTGCCGCCGAATGCCCTTTCACTGAGCATTTTTGCCAGGACACCCTGCGGCTCGGAATAGAACGTGTTATCGATGTGCAGCAATTGTTCGGCCTGGGTTTTTAACGCGGCGACCACTTTCGGGTGACAGTGGCCGATGCCGCTGACGGCCCAGCCGGGAAACATATCGAGGATCTCATTTCCGTCGGTGTCGTAGAGGTATGCGCCCGCACCTTTCGCGACGGCACGGGGCAGCCGGCCGTAATTGGCAATCACATATTTGTCAAATAATTCTATAATTTGCTGTGTGTTCATGATTGTTCTCACCTGGTCATTGAACGTTTATTTTATGATTTTCGGCGATCGGGCAAACCTCTTCTGCGTTCGGCTATGCTTTTGACGATCTCAGTGCCGATGCCTTTGTCGGTGTAAATTTCCAGCAGCAGCGAATGGGGGATCCGGCCGTCGATGATGTGCGCTTTCTGGACGCCGGCATCAATGGCATTAATACAGGCGTCGACTTTCGGGTACATCTTGTCGGTAATGATACAGGCCTCGATCATTTTTTTGATCTGTTCTTCGTCGAGTGTCGAGACCCAGCTATCCGGATCGTTGATATTGGTGCGGATGCCGTGGGTATCGGTGACGAAGACGAGTTTTTCGGCCTTGATCGCGGCGGCGACTTT
>CAZNET010000588.1:0-1909 GCA_964571885.1 uncultured Pirellulales bacterium | reverse complement strand
CACCGAGTAATTCAATCCCGCCCTTCCAGATTGCGAATACCGACCAGAAATCATCACTGAACTGATCGAAATAGTGAATAACATAAAAGACTCGTGCTCCGATGATGCCTGATACCAGCGAATACAAAGCGGCACTGGTAATCATTTCCGGATCGGGAGTGAGATTCCTGCTTAAGCGCCTTATCACGAAAACGGCTAATAAAAAACCAACGACCATCATCGCGCCGTAACTCTTGACCGTGATATCGGTGAAAGGAATTTCAAACAGTTCAGGGTGCATTGTCTTATATTCCTAAGAGATTCGTTTTATAATTTTATTTATTTCGTCGAGTTCGACGACTTTTGGTTTGAGTTTAGATACTTCATCCGGCGTGCAGTAACCAAAACCGATGATAATCACAATGTCACCGACATTGACAAGATTGGCCGCGGCGCCCAGCACAATAATATCAGCCGAACCTTTCTCAGCCGGGACAACATAGGTCTCAAAGCGGTTGCCGTTATCAACATCGGCGATCAATACCGATTCATAAGGGAATATACCAACAGCTTCCATCAACTCAGGATCAATCGCAATGCTTCCGGAATAATGAAGCTGCGTTTCAGTCACTCGTGCACGATGCAATTTGCTTTTCATTACTTTTACTAACATGTTTTGAAAATCCCTTTATTGAACATTCTTCATTATAACTCAATCTACAGATGAGTCTATGATAATATTATCGATCAAACGCGTATTGCCGATTTTTGCAGCGACCGCCACCAGCGATTCACTGGAAATCTTTTCGATTTCCTGAAGCGTTTGCGTATCCACGATACTGATATATTCAATATCGACGGTTCCAGGAGTATTTATCACTTTTCGCATCTGCTCGAGAATCTCATTCGCGTCTATAGTTCCAGATTTAACGAGCTGTTCACATTTCTGAAGCGATTTGTAAATATATGCCGCATCTTTTCTTTGCTGAGGATCCAGATACTGATTTCGGCTGCTTAAGGCCAAGCCGTCTTTTTCGCGAATGATCGGACAAACGATGATTTCAAGGGGCATATTTAAATCGGTTACCATTTTTTTGATCACCACTGCCTGTTGTGCGTCTTTCTGGCCAAAATAGGCAATGTCCGGTGTAACAATGTTAAATAATTTTGTGCAAACAGTTGTGACGCCCCGGAAATGCCCCGGCCTGCTTTGGCCGCAAAGCGGTGCGGTTATTTTCTCAACGGTTACCCACGTCAAATGTTCACCCGTGTACATTTCCTCAGGTGCAGGATTGAAAACCAGATCGACGTTGTGCCGTGAGCAAATCTGAAGATCATCTTCTATCGGCCTCGGATATTTCTCAAGATCCTCACCGGGACCGAATTGTGTCGGATTGACAAAAATACTGACAACCACATAATCGCACTGTTCGACCGCTTTATCGATCAACGAAAGATGACCCGCATGCAAAGCACCCATCGTCGGCACCAATCCGATTTTTTTATTTTGCCCTTTGACCTGACTGACCAAGTCTCTCACAACTTGTATTTTCTTTGTGGTTTCCATTTCTATGTCGCGATATAATGCCGTACCTGATTTACAATATATTCTAAATCATGGTAGTCGGTTATGTCAAAATTGCTTACCGGGATTTTTATCAGCGGACATTTCTGCCATTTCTCGAAAAGTTTTTCATATTGACGGCTTAGTTGTTCCAGAAATTCCGGCTCAATTTTCTGTTCATAGGGCCGATTCCGCCGGTGTATCCTGTCAAGGCATCTTTGCGGCGAGTCTATCAGGTAAATTACCACCGCTGGAACCTGAGCCAGATCCCTCAGCAGCGAATAGACTCTTTCATAAAGATTTAATTGTTCATGATTCAACAGCATTTGCGCACAGATTTCTGATTGCCTGATGGATCTGTATCGG
>CAZNET010000587.1:0-1912 GCA_964571885.1 uncultured Pirellulales bacterium | reverse complement strand
GCCGACGATCTCGTATGCCTCGGTTAGCGTACAATTGCCCACCGGCGGTGCCTCGATCGTATGCAGCCCGTCCGGTGACATCTCGACAAAGTCCGGCAATACCTCCTTGATCTGCCCGTGATAATGCTGGATGACCAGTTTATCATAGCTATGGATCATTTCAATAAGTTCTTTGGCATAAGGTACGATCCAGCTTCGAAACGTATCTCGGCTGACCATCGGCGGCGACGCCATCTCCGAACCCACCAGAAAATAAACATCTGCCAGATCCTTCTCGAGGCACCACCGATATATGATTCGAAGTCGCTCCATCATCTTATCGAGAAAAACCTTCACCGTATCATGATGCGTCATTGACCAGATCGCGAATTCCTCCAGATTCGCGCCGAGATAGATCGGCAAAATCGGCTCACCCATATCCAGCATCATCGCTCCGTACTCGATCGGAAATTCTTTTGTCTCCTTGACATACTGTCCCAAACGATGCTCCAGGGAGTTTACCAGCCTGACAGCACTGCTCTCGACCGGCAACGAACAGTAAAATTCAAGCTCCTCGTCGCTGCTGATAAGCTTTTTAACCGTGACATGATCTGAGCGTTTAACGATTTCCTGACAAAGACGTTCACCGTTAGACTCTATCGTCGTTCGCTGTATCTCCGCGTCACCTTCAGTGACAGTCTCCTCGCTGCATGTCACCTCAGGCGCGAATATCGGTATCTCATGATGACGATGATAACAATTCGTCGTATGCGGCGCAATACCTAAGCTTCGCCGGTTCAGCATCACCGCGTCCTTTTTCGACTGCTCGAACACCCGCTTATATTTCGGGTGGTTGCGGACATCGACATAATAATTACTCGCGTGATAGGGAAACAACAGCCAGATCGGCACCCGATCGACTTCTTCGCCGCGTAACACATTCAATAACCGTTCACGATTCGTCATAGAATATTACTCCAGTTTCTTACAGATATCTTCCGCCATCCGCCGCATAATTGCAATATACTTTTTCACACCTGCTTTTGTCACATGACCGGACATTCCGATCGCCGCGTGGGCGGGTTCGCCGACTTTCACCGCGAAACTGCGGTCCTCTAACAACACCTCCGAATATCCCTGCTTTCGAAATGTCTCAATTTTTCTCAGCAACGCACTCACACTTTTATATTCCGGAATTTCAACACCCCTGTAAATGTCCCTGATTTCGCTGTCGGTCTTCTGCGATAAAAGAATCATACCGATACTCGATTTTGTCGCCGGGTAAAGTTCGAATCCGCGAATGCCCTCCTGCAGACCGTTACCGGGCTTGGCGTGAAACAAATAACACACATGTCGATTCCACAATAATCCCATCGCCACGACAAGATGATACTTCATTAAGTCTTCCAGATACGGCAGCGCTTCGGATAACAAGCCCGACGCCCGTAAGCTCTGGGCCGCTAAAATATGAATTCCAGGCCCGGTCTTATACTTCCGCTGACTTGTTTTCTGGGCAAGCCCCAACTGTGACAGCGTCCCCAAAAGCCGGCTGACACGCGTGCGGTCAAGGTCAAGCTGACGGGCAAGCTCGCGCGTTCCTACCCCTTTGTCCGCCGTCGCAAGTGCCTGCAGACACGCAAGTCCATGAATCAGACTCTTATTCGGTTGTGCCGGTGAATTCTGCTGCATCATACTGTCGCTATTATAGCGACATATGCCGCCCGGGTCAAAACCTTTTTTAAATGAAAAAGGGTCTATCGAATAATTTTTTACGTCCATGAATTCATCAAATGACAGGTCAAATCGAACCGATGACTTTTATACTTGCCTTGATACCCCCTTAGCAAGTATAATCACCCACTGTTGCCCGGAGAGGTGTCCGAGCGGCTTAAGGAGCCGGTTTCGAAAACCGGTGTGCCCGTTACCGGGTACC
>CAZNET010000586.1:0-1912 GCA_964571885.1 uncultured Pirellulales bacterium | reverse complement strand
CGTCAATGACAGTCCAGTTGGCGGGAATGCCTGAAGTGAAGTCCGTACCGTCAATCACAATAGCTTCGCCGTTGATTGAAGCGGAATCCTGTTTGATGACGATATTGCCGCTGCCGTCGTCACTGTCGGTATAAGTGACGGCGATAAGATGGTTTCTGAAGACCTGCAGCGTGCCGTCTTCCGTGATACCTGTAGCTTCAGAAGTACCGATCGAACCTGAAAAGATACCGGAATTGGCTGGATCTTCGGTTAAACTCATTGTTTCCGAATCTCCCGAAGAACTGGTCAATGTCACGTTAGCGGAGCCGTTGCCGAGCAGATCGAGATCTTCGAGGTTAACGGAGACCGTATCCCCGCCCGTATAAACTTCTTTGTCCAGCATAAGTTGACCGTCTTGACTGTTAGCAATATGACGGCCGACAAATAACGGCATCATTCCGTAACCGGAACGGGGATAAATATCTTCCCGTTTCAGGTAGCGAGTAACACTATGTCTATCTCTGACGAAATCAACGACTTTTGTATTTGTACTGAAATGCGCTCCGCCCATCGTCAGTGACATTGACGATTCGACAATGTCATAAGTGGGATAGAAATTATAAGTATTGGACATCATTCCGTTATAGTTGAAATGCCCGCATAACTCGGTCTTGCCCCCGTTTGTGGTTTGAACGACGATCCCGGCGTTTTCGGTTTTAAGACCCAGAACCCACACATTGCCAGCGTTATTGATAACGTGGGTTTTATCGTTTCTGCTTTCAACGCCGAGATGCCTTGCCCAGACATCGACATTGTTGAAGATAAACTGACGCAGTCTTCCGCTGATACAATCTTCCAGATATACCTCGCCGGTTCCGGTATGTGTACCGCCGGCGGCTTTAGAGTATTTAACAATGAGTGTTCTGTCGGTCGAAGCGTTGTCCATTACCGGCCTGTCGTTATTAGGCGTGAAGTTTAACTGCCACAGTTCAACTTCCTGAGGTGATCCGGGACAATCGACAAGTTTCAGGATCGGCGTTGAGCCGTCCGAGAAAACAAGTTGAGATTCACAACCGACGATACGTTCGACGTTTCCGCGGATTTCGATTGTTCCGCTGACATCATAACTGTCTTTTGGTAAATAAACAGTTGATTTGCCGGAATCAATCGCATTCTGAATTTTCTGAGTATCATTTGAACCTGGATAAGACTTCACATTAGCCCATTCACTTAGGTCCTGTTCCCACTCTACCGTTGGTGTTTCCTTGATAGGAAGTTCTAAAGATAATCGCGGAACAGGCCATAAACTGCAGGGATCATGCGTCGTGTATTCTGCGATATAAGGGCCGATCGCATTTTCCTTGTGACCTTTTTTATTATCAACAACCATTTTATAACCGGATGTTTGAACATTCCTTAAGAAAATGCCTCCATCACTATTAACAATGGCTGGCAGACCGCCGGCTGCTCCATATCCTTTAAGGCGTGAATCGATAAGTGTTATGACACCTTCATTGAGATTTTCAATAACGGTTGCATTATCACATGCGATCAGGCCTCGTATACTCATAACCTGACCGTTATTGTCGATACCTAAAGTACCGATGTTTTTCAAGACAATGTGTTCGAATGTCATACTGTTGACTTTGTTATAGGTATTGATGCCGGTACTGAAGCCGTCAATAACCAGATTTTTAACCAAAAATGGGCCGTTTTCATTGACGTGTCCCAATTGTAAGCCAGTTTTTCCGTTCCCGTCGCCGGAGCGAATAATCACATCGACAATCGCTCCGTTGTTATTGGCCATATATTCAATTCCATGGGCCGCTGGGTTGCCGCTTCCCGTATCGACTGTAAGATTTCTGATATAATTTCGATAATTATCTGCGCTGCCTAACGCTTGAGTCCAGACGACCGATCGTGAGCCGGCTTG
>CAZNET010000585.1:930-1917 GCA_964571885.1 uncultured Pirellulales bacterium | reverse complement strand
AAAAACTCCGTGATTTTGGTAAATTCTCGAAATTGCCGCCGGAAAAGCCTCAAATAATCGAAACACCGAAAACGGAATCTCAAAAAGTGCATATGAAATCTTCGGCTAAGGATTCCGAAATTTATAATCGTTAAATTTTCGGTTTTCTTAGAACCTTATTAGTCTTTTTCTGTACAGAAAACGAATGTCCAGAGTAATATTTTGGAGCTGTAATTATGAAAAGAAGAGATTTTCTGGCAGGTACATTAGCCGGCGCAGGGTCAATATTACTTAATAAACCCATGCCCATCAGAACTAAACTAAATAATCAGAGTTTTGACCCTTATGCAATGGTTAGTTTGGGCAAATCCGGTCTGCAAGTATCAAAAGTCGGTCTCGGAACCGGAATGAACGGGTGGCAAGGCGAATCCAATCAGACGCGATTAGGTAAGACGAAATTCGAAGCGCTGATAAAAGGAACCTATGACAGGGGAGTAAGATTGTTCGATCTGGCGGATCTTTACGGGACTCACTCTTATTTGATTCCGGCCTTGAAGGGCATTCCGAGGGAAAATTTCGTCATTGTTTCAAAGCTGTGGTATCGCAAACACGGATTGCCCGGCCACAACCTCGATGATGCCGATGTGATGGTGGAGAGATTCTTAAAAGAGATCGGTACGGACTATATTGATTTGATCTTACTGCATTGTATGCAGTCGCCGACGTGGGCTGATGATTATAAAAAACAGATGCAAATCCTTCAAAAGTTGAAAGAGCAAAGCAAAATTAAAGCACTGGGTGTATCTTGTCACTCTCTTGAAGCCCTTGATCTGGCCGCACGAGATCCCTGGGTTGATTCCGTTCATACACGCATAAATCCGTTTGGAATAAAAATGGATGATGTCACAGAAAAAGTTGTGCCGGTGTTGAGGAAAATCCACTCCGCGGGCAAGGGGGTGGTCGGCATGAAGATCATCGGAGCCGGTGAATTTTCCCACGATGACGAAA
>CAZNET010000585.1:0-920 GCA_964571885.1 uncultured Pirellulales bacterium | reverse complement strand
AGAATCGATCAATCCATTGAATTTGTGTTTAATCTCGATTGTGTTGACGCAATGGTCGTCGGTTTTGAAAGTCTTACCCAGGTGGATGATTTCGCCACACGCGTCAGGAAAACAAAAAGAATACTTTAAGAAATCAGCTTTTCTCTGTTTGATCGGAACTGACTTTTTCTGCCTTGATCTCGGAGGGTGATTTCCCGTCTTCGATCGCTGTAATTTTATCAATTCTTCGCTGATGCCGGCCCCCGTGAAATTCCGTTTCGATCCAGACTTCGACGATTTTCCTGAGCAGCACTTCCCCTAATAAGTCGCCTGAAAGGCATAATATGTTGGCGTCATTGTGATGTCTTGATATCTTGGCACTGAGTTCATCGTGACACAAGGCGGCTCTGATATGGTGCACTTTATTGGCGGCGATACACATTCCGATTCCCGTTCCGCAAACCAGGATAGCGCGTTGAGCTTCGTTTTTAGAAACCGCACGTGCTGCCAGGTAGGCCGGATCGGTATAATCGATCGGCTGGTTGCTGTTGGTCCCAAAGTCAATATATTCATGACCGTTCTGTTCCAGAATCGACTTGATCTGTTCTTTTGCTTCAAAACCTCGATGATCGCTGCCTAATGCTATTTTCATTTTAAATACTCACTTATTCGATTTATATGTTTTTCAATTATATCTGAACATTTATTATATGCACTCTGCGGAAAACCGATCGGGTCAGCAATATCCGAATTGCCGGCGAGTAAAAAACACTTCTTCTCGGCAACAGGCATAAAATTCAATATATGCTGCAAATGCGATTTGCTCAAACAAAAAATCAAATCACTGTTTTTTATCAGGTCTCGGGATAGTGCCCGGCTTTTGTGAGAGCGGATATCAATACCTTTTGCCTCACAAGCGTTGATTGCTTCAATACTTGCAG
>CAZNET010000584.1:0-1926 GCA_964571885.1 uncultured Pirellulales bacterium | reverse complement strand
ATGCGGCTGAAAAGGTGACACCTCGCACCAAAGCCATCATGCCTGTTCATTACGGCGGCGCTGTGTGCGACATGGACAAATTGCTCCCGCTGGCAAAGAAAAACGATATGATCATTATCGAGGATGCGGCTCATGCGTTCGGTTCCGAATACAAAAATCGAAAAGTCGGAACCTTGGGTGATGTGACATGCTTCAGTTTCGACCCGGTCAAGAATATTACCTGCGGCGAAGGCGGAGCGGTCGTGACCGACAATGACGAGATCGCCGCGGCCGTTGTTCACAAGCGCATCCTGGGAATTGACAAGGATACATGGAGCCGAATGCAGAATAAGCGAAACTGGTTTTACCAGGTCGTGACAAAAGGTTACCGTTATCATATGAGCAATATAAACGCCGCGATCGGTCTCGAACAGCTTAAACGGTTTTCCATCTTTAAAGAACATAAACAACGCATCGTTCGCCGATACGACGAAGCTTTTGCGAACAATCCCGAACTGGTCACGCTCCGGCATGACATAGATCAGATGTTTCCTTTTTTTTATGTGATACGGGTTTTGAATGATCGACGCGATGACCTCATGGCGCATCTGCGAAAAAAGAATATCCGAACCGGCGTGCATTATATCCCCAACCATTTACAGCCGCTGTTTGCCGAAAGCCATCTTTCTTTACCGGTAACAGAAAAAATTTACGACCAGATTGTTACGCTGCCGCTCTATTTTGAGATGACCGACAACGATATCGAAGCGGTAATCGGTGAAGTGAATTCGTTTTTTGGTCAGGTGAGTCGATCGGCCCATGTACTGTCAAAATGACCGATTGAAAGGAATTTTTAAGTGACACATAATACTCAAAAATTACTGATTCTGGGCACAAGAACATTCGCCGTCGAAGTGGCGGATCTCATCGGCGATATCGAAGGAGTCGAAGTTGCCGGTTTTGTCGAGAATATGCAGCGCCAGCGCTGTAAGGATACCCTTGAAGATCTGCCGATTTTCTGGATCGACGAGCTTAACAAACTGGTATCCGGCCATAGCTTTGTCTGCGGCCTGTCCACGACTAAACGAAGCCTTTTCACAGACCAGGCCGCCAGCCTCGGCGCGCGCTTCACGACACTGGTCCATCCGACCTCACGGATATCAAAATCCAGTTCTCTGGAAAAAGGATGCATCGTCAGTACGGGCGCGATCGTCGGCTCTCATTCCCACCTCGGTTATCATGTTATTTTGAATCGCGGCTGTCTGATCGGTCACCATACCGAGATCGGTAATTATGTCTCCATTCAGCCAGGAGCCAATATTGCCGGTGCCTGTCAGATAAATGATGCCGCTTATATCGGAATGGGAGCGGTCGTGATCGATCATGTCACCGTCGGAAAAAACTCGGTTGTCGCGGCCGGGGCCGTTGTGACAAAAGATGTTCCCGATAATGTCCTCGTGGCCGGGATACCCGCAAAAGTCAAAAAAGAAAATATCGAAGGAAAATAAAAAATATCACTTATACAAACGCCATCGCCTGAGTAAGAACGGGTCATAAACGAACGCTCGTCACGTGATGACGGCAAATCTGCCGCGTCATCGGCTGGAATGATCATTCGGGCCTTACAGAACCACCCTTCGGATCAAGCAACTTAATTCCAGCTACCTGCTGATCGTTCATGTATTGTTACTGTTTACTTTGGCGCTGTTTACCTGTTTGTTAGAAGATTGTTTTCGGCTGTTGTTTTGTGTTTGGGCAAAGCCCTCGAATTTTCCAAAAATCATCTTGCCCGCGGAAGTCTGAAGCGAACTGGTAATACTCAAAATGATATCTCTGCCGATCTTGTTGCGTGCGCCCTCAACCACCACCATGGTCCCGTCGTCCAGATAACCGATCCCCTGCTCGGCTTCTTCGCCGGGCTTGAGGATCCTGACCTGCATCGCCTCG
>CAZNET010000583.1:0-1931 GCA_964571885.1 uncultured Pirellulales bacterium | reverse complement strand
TCCTGATCCAGATCCGCAATTTCGATCATCGTGCCCCCGGCATCGATATCATTATCATAATAGTTCCAGATAACATCACCATTGATCGGATTATATGCTCTTATTCCACCTTCAAAACCAACGACGATCTCCATCAGACCATCATTATTCAGATCGGCACAGGCGGCTCCGCCTCTTCGGTGTAATGTCCCAATGCTTTTTTTCCATTTGATTTCAAATGGATATTTGGTGGTTAAACTATAAGCCTCTTCGATCCATTCATTGGTGCCTGTATCTTTGGCCCGGATACTCCAGAAATATTCAGTGAGTGGAACATTCATATCAGTGGGAGTTGCCTGAGCGAAACCGTTTCCATCCGGAATGGTACCGCTGTTAATCACCTGCCACGTTCCCGAGGCATTGGTTTTAATTTCCCAATCGATCGAATCGTCTTGAGCATCAAACAAATGCACCTGCAGAACCGGATTAGCCATGATCCCCGTGGACCCGTCAGCCGGTGTTTCATCAAGAATGACAACTTTGTCCGACTCGGTTGTAAACGTGAACGTACGAACGGTCGTGCGATTACCGTCGGTGACATTAACTTCCCAAATGTAGGTTGTGTCATAATCCAAATTACTGACATTTAATATGTAAGTACCATCGTTAATATCACTCGCTGAATCCGAACCGATATCAGGTGTGGTCGTGACGGAATAGTCCATCAAATCTCCCTGTTTGTCCTCAAGCTGGAAACTTAACTCCGATAAACTAATCGGCACATTCACGCTGCCGTCAACGGGACTTTCATTTGAAACGATCGGCGCACCCACGGTATATTCATTACCGAGATTATAAAAAGCGCTGGGGTCTGACTGGTTATTGAACTGGCCGGTCACCCAGTCAATATCTATTGCACTTTTTAAGATACGGACTTCATCAATGATTCCCGCAAAGGTTGTCGAACCGTCATACCTTTGGCCGATACGAAGGATCTGGCCACCCAATGCTTCCGGCACAGCCGTAATATCCGAAGCGGAGCCTTCCTGATTTCCATCGATATAGATCGCCTGACTGTCAGTGTCAGGATTAAACGTATAGACGACATGATGCCACTGAGTGTCACCTATCAAACCCGGATTAGAACTGAACGAATGCCATACCGCACCGTCAGAAAATCCCGCAAAGATCTCCTGATTACCGAACTTGTTTAATGCGATGAAATAATTGTTTTGAGCGCTCGAGCCTCGTCTTTCAAGGAGCATCTGTTCATCGGTTCCTGTCTCACCGCGTTTGAGCCAGAACGAAATCGTATGAGCATGAAGCCTCAGACTTTCATTGTCCGGAATATGAATGTAATCATCCACACCGTCGAAGTTGTCGGCTCCATCGATCTGGCCTGAAGCATCCTGTTCGATACCGTTCTTAGGCGACCCGTCATTCGCATTGACGGTACTGTCATAATGGGGGCCCTGCGTTTCTGATAAATGTTGAACCATCACAAAATTAGCATCCCAGACATTCTCGGGATCCTGATGAGAACTTGCATAACTGTTGCCGTAATACATCCATACAACAGTATCTGCTGTTGATGACAGCAGCGGCAAATTCACCCAGGCCTGAAGTGTGCCGTTCGCTGCATCATACGATTCAATTTCAAATGAAAGAAGCGGTGAGGTACCGATTCCCTGCATGAACAGAATATCGTCTCCATCTTCCTGCGTTTTGCCGGCCAGATCAGGATCTGTGATATCGATCAAAACGGCAAAATCAGTCATATCCGAACCAACTTTTGTATGATCGATCGTGATCTTCTTTCTGTATAACCAGCCGAACTGATAGGGATCAAAAACGCTTAACCTTTCCGTGTCAAACGTAAAGGTATAAGTGGCCTGTTCATTTCCATCAGATACATTGACGTCCCAGGTATAGGTGGTTCCAGGCTGCAATCC
>CAZNET010000582.1:0-1932 GCA_964571885.1 uncultured Pirellulales bacterium | reverse complement strand
TGGTGCAAGGATGTCACCATCGATAATGTCAAGATGATCAGCTACCGCGGCAACTCCGACGGCATCGATATCTGCAGCAGTAATAATGTCAGAGTGACGGATTGCTTTAGTCGATCTGCTGACGACAACCTGGTGGTCGTGAACGTGCAGTATGATGAGGAATTGAAAAATTTCTTTTCACACGACGAGGGCGGCTACGCGCACCACTACGGAATCATGTTCAAAAATGAAGAACATCATGCTTACAAAAAAAGCACTTCAAATGTAAGATTTTTCGATTGTTCGATCTGGCAGGACCGCGACAACCCCGACGCCATTCACGTCGGCTGGTCAATGCGCGGGCCGAAAATCAGTGATGTTGAATTTAAGGACATTGATATTCTGCACACACGCGGCGGCAGAAAAACAGCCCAGCTTGATGTTGATACGAGCTGGTGGGGAGACCCATGGAACACTGTAAAGGATATCCGTTTTGAGAATATAACAATGGAAGACGCCCGTGGAGGCAATCTGATCCACATCCGCCAGGTCAACAAACCCGCCACTATCAAAAATATCCGTTTCAAGAACATTAGATTATTGGGCGGCAAGTTCAGCAATTCTGCGATCATCGGCTTTGCCGAAGGCAGCAGGATTGAAAACATTGTCTTTGAGGATTTTTACATCTTCAGGAAAAAGAAGAAAACCCTTGAAGAAGCCCGGATCAATTTGAAAGAGCAGTACTGTAAAGACATCGTCATCAAATAATTAAAGCCATAAGCTTATCTGAGTAAACAGTTTAATAAATTTAGTTGTATTTTGCTGCTTTTTTCTGCTTGATTATCTCTAGCAATTTATAAGGATTTTGAGATTCTGGATTTAACTGAGCAGCCTTTATTGTGTGAAATTCAGCTTTCTCGTATTCACCCAACTCCATAAGACAGCCCGCCAGGTAAAAATGCGCATGATAATGATCCGGTACCTGCTCCAGGAACGTCTGAAAATACTGAACCGCTTCTGCAAATTTGCCCTGTTTGGCTAAGCTGATACCTTCCTCGATATTCTGCGTTCGGCTTTGAACATAAAACTCGGCTCTTTTTTTAAGCAGGTGCGCATACCAGTATTGAGCGGTTTTGAAATCAGAATTTTCGTTGACAAGTTGTGCCGCATAATCCAAAGCTTTTTGGTACTGACCCAACTGAAATAATCTGTATGATTCATATAATAAGACAGTCTCCTTCAAATGACGGTTTAGCTTTTTCGACGTGACAGCTATCGGCAATTCATTATTAGGATTTTTTTTCAAAGAAATAATCAAACTTAGGTTATCGGCCTTTGCTCTTTGATCCTGTTTTTCAGATTCCTCTGAATAGGCGGTATAAGGCAAATTATCCGTATTGATCTTAAGCTGATTGACTTTTTCGCGTATGACCTGTTCAGAGGCAATGAACGTTGACATTAACTCATCAACCGTAAAATACCCTATTTCTTCGATACTCTGTTTAATCTTTGGGCGAGAAAGTCGTTTTACCTGTTCCGGCGATAGTGACATTTCTTCGGTACTGCCTAAAATAATGACATGGCCGGGAACAGAAAATAAAATACAATACTCAAATTGACGGTTGAACGTAGCGAGAATCCTTTCAAATTCTCTATTCGGCAAACCATGCATAGGAATCCACTGAGCCATGATACCACCGGGATACAGATGCTGTTTGCAAAGCCTATAATACTCTTTCGTATACAACACCCATGAATCCCCGCTGCAAGGATGCGTTGCGTCGGAGGTAATTACATCATATTTTTGTTTTGTTCTCAAAAGGAAATTACGTGCATCATCGATGACCAAATTGACTTATTCGAAAGTAAGCGGAAGATAATTTCTTTCTTTAAAGTATATCTGCATAGCCGGAACCTCACCGCAAATTTCGACACAATCAACCATATCGACCG
>CAZNET010000581.1:0-1933 GCA_964571885.1 uncultured Pirellulales bacterium | reverse complement strand
CGCGCTTCCGGCCTTTGTTAACCATTCGGTTCTCTTTTCATTTTTCGAGTGCTGAGCCAGAAGAACATATGTTTCCGAAAGATTTTCATAATTTTTATAATCATACTTATTGCGCTGAATAGCTTCAAGGAATGATTGTTCGCCGGCCTCAAGGTAAGAGGTTTTTTTGTCCGCAGTTAAGTAATACTGCCTCAGATACAGCGATCCATTGGTAGAGAAAGCAGCAGGATTCAAAAGATCAATTTCACCGGCTTTCAACAATAAGCGATGCGCCCTCCCGAAATCATTGTATTGAATAACGGCCTGTTTGGATTTTTGCATCAATCGGCCGGCATAAACGCTGGGGAAATAGATATAGACGAAAGAACAAACTAAAACAGAAAGGATTACCATCAATGACAACAATCTCGCTGCGGGATGGAGATGGATGGTTATCTGCCTGTCGGCATACTCGCGGTTTTTTCTTGCGATCATACAGGCGAAGAGAAATAAAAATGCGGTTAACACAGACGGTTCAAACAAAGCATAATCGACAAGATTCTGAATAAAAAAACCAATGGTGGTAATGAGAATGACAGAAATAACATATCCGTTTTGGAATGACTTCAGTTGATTCAAACCTTTTCCAAAGAACCAGAATCCGACCAAAAAAGTAACAACAGGGATGATATAGAAATAGATAATTCCGAATGCCACTGCGCTGAGCGGACCTTGCTCTTTCATTGGAAGAATGAAAGGTTTGAGGGCAATCATACATAATGAGGCGATGATCAGAATGGCCAGGCCAAATGTCATGTGAGGTTTTTCTTCGATATTTTCCTCTGGAGCCTGTCTTTTATCGAAAATGATTTTCCGCATTGGAATTATGAAAATAGCCAAAAAGCTGATTAAGCCGACGATTCCGTATTGCGTCAATAATGTCAGGATAAAGTTGTGAGGATTAGAAACGCTTTCAATCGATTGGGGCGGCTTATAGTGTGTATAAAATATCGAAAAATTTCCGGGTCCTACTCCGTGCATCCAGTAATCTTGTGCCATTTTGGCCGAAGCGGACCAGTATTCCCATCGAACCAGAAACGAGTTGCCGCCGGGCAGCCTGTCGTGTTTCACGCCGTATGCGATCGCGATGCTGACAAAAACAAGAACGAACATCAAAGAAAAAATGAAGATGGACCGTTTATGTCTGATAAGGAAGTTTCTGAAGAGTTTATAAAGAACAAAAAGAACAACGCAAATCCCCAAAGCGCCGATCGCGCCTCTGCTGTAGGTTAAGAACAATCCATAGAAAAGAATCAATACTCCCGTGCTGGTGACAAGGAAAATATTGACGGATAGGGTTTTACTTTTAAGATGTTTTAATTTTTCCATCAATAAAACGATTCCAGCGGATATGGCGAGGAGCATGAACGCTCCCGCGGAATTCTTTGTGGTGAAATAACCATGAGTTCCTTGGGAGTACAGCCGGTGTTCGAAAAGCATATGTTTGAATGTACCGGGGATGATACCAAGCGGTTTGAGCAATTCATCCGGTGCCTTTTCATATTGTTCGATCGTCATTTTGTTCGTGGAATAATGCTGTTCGATATTCTGATAGGTGTTAACGATTCCCAGAGCAGCGATAAATATCAAAATCAATCTGATTTTCCAGTCTTTGTCAAGCGATTGAATTAAAGCGATGAAAAATAACAACGGACAAATAAACGTAAATGCAGAATTCAAAGCGTCTCTTTTATCTGACGCATAAAAACAGGCGATCCCTGAGGCGATAATAAAAAAAATGACGGGAAATTCTATGCCGGTCGGATTATAACGGGTACCGGGACGCAGTATTTGAATACTCAGCCAGGCAAAAAAGAGAACCAGTAAAATCATTGAAATGCTTAGACTTAAAGTGGTCTCATCAAGATTGAGTGATGTTGAAAAAGACTGAGCG
>CAZNET010000580.1:0-1934 GCA_964571885.1 uncultured Pirellulales bacterium | reverse complement strand
GGAAAGGACCAACACGATCAATTTCCGCAGAGATTTTATGCCGTATCAGGGGACCCGGGAGCGGATCGAGCTGGTTTCCAAAGTCCTGAGTTTTGTAATCACGCTTTGCCTGATTTTTGCGGGCTTTTATTATCAATTGACGTTAATGCAGAAAAATAAGTACAACGAACAACTCGAAGAAAGGCTTCAGGAGCAGTATTCGGCGGCTATGTACGGTAAAAGAATGCCCAGAAATCCTGTTCGCAACCTCGAACGTACGCTCAGGCGTATCCGGGACGTGAAGGATTATCAGATCGGTATCACCGAAGAAGGATCTATCACGACGAAGCTTATTTTTGTCATGGAGGCATTGAATCAGCAGGCGGCGGCAACAAATCTGGAACTGGAATCTGTGAGTATTACGACAAAAACCATTTCGGTTGTGGGCAGCACGTCGAGCCGGCGAAACACATTGAAGCTCTTCGATTCGATCAAGGATAAATTCAATATATCACAGCAGCAGCTGAACCCGAAGGGCGGCCGGGATAATTTCAGAATTACACTGGATATTCAAAAAGATAGAAGTAGAGGCTGATACGATGAAAGATATGTTAAAAACTCCCATTTTTTACTGCATTTTAATTCCAGTGCTGGTCGGTATGTGGCCATTGCTGGTTCGTGCATATTATTTGCAACATGCCCAAGAACAATGGGAAGACCAGAAAGAACAGTTCGAAGAATTTCAGGAAATTATCCCTCAGATCCTGGAGCTTGACCCCGAACGTCTCGATTACGAAAAGAACGATAAGGACGCGGCGGAGTTCGATTATGCTGTTGCGATCGAGCAAATCGCGACGTTGTGCAAAATCCCTTCCTCGGCGTATCGTCTTAGTTCTTCGATTGTTACACGGTCTGGTAAGCAGAAAAGCCAAAGCGCCAGCGTTTCGCTCGAAGATATTGATATCACCCGTTTTGCCAAATTTCTTTCTGCGATTCAGCTTCGCTGGTCGAATCTCCAGTGTGAACGCCTCAAACTGACAAAACAGCAGGGTGAAAAAGACAGTTGGGACATCGACCTCGAACTGAAGTATTATTACTGATTGTTTATGGATTGTTACTCATCGGTAACATAGAACAACTAACACTTAGCTAAATCTGAAATCCTCAGACCAAACTCTAAAAAACTTCGAATGACATAAAAGTAATATCCAAAATTTTAAGCAATCCTCTCAAAATTTTTCTTTGTGTGCTTCGGGTGCTTCATGGATACATTAAAATTGAACCAGTATGAGCTGTCTCTGTTAAAAGGACTCGACAAACGACATCGAAACGAAACCGCATCGGGTTGTGAGTGCACTGGGAATCAGATTTTTGTTTTTGTTCACGATTTACTACCAGTATTGGGCGAACATTTTCGGAAGGTTCTATAAAAAATGAATTCCCAGCTTTATTTATGATTTTCAGGAAATTGCAAAAAAGGCATAGCACTATATATAGTGGGTAGGTTGTATGAACTGAATTTTCTTCATTTTGCAAAATTTTATAATGTAAAGATGGATAAAATTGCCTATAAAGCCAAAAAACGTTTATCTCGCAAGAAAAACGCATTTCTATAGTAAAATAGTATGCTTAAATAAATTATAAAGAATCTTAAAGTTTTTGATTTTTGATTGACGATAACAATAGTGTTATGCGTGGGAATGTCTCAAAGGGATTTATGGGACATACAATATGTAGTAGTAGTTAGCTATAGGACGAAAAAAGGGATTTAGTCCTTGGCGATTCGTAAAAGGTAGACGCAATGCAAAAAGAAATGCCCAATGATTTTTTTGACAGCTTTGATAACGAACTCAATGCCTTGGGTGATAAGCTCACTGCTGACGAAGATATGCTGATGGAGCAGATCATCGAGAATATTAATTCCACACCCTTAGGAAAAGTGCTCAAAAAGGTGG
>CAZNET010000579.1:0-1944 GCA_964571885.1 uncultured Pirellulales bacterium | reverse complement strand
GCATACGGTGTCGCATCGATCGGCTGCCGCGGGGTCAGGATGTTGTAAGTGTTCGGATCTTCGAGATCACCCGGTCGGCTACCGA
Source organism: uncultured Pirellulales bacterium (assembly GCA_964571885.1). GTDB lineage: Bacteria > Planctomycetota > Phycisphaerae > Sedimentisphaerales > Anaerobacaceae > CAZNET01. Next base: position 1,859 of record CAZNET010000579.1, on the reverse strand, counting down.
TCTGGAGCCAGCGGGCGTTACCGTTGAAGGCATTGACATCGTTGAAATCCAGAAGGGCGGTGAAATACCCGTCGATAACATCCGTATTGGGGACATTGACATCAGAACCGACCTGGTTGCCATTGGTGGCTGAGTCATATAGCTTGAACTGAAAATCGTACAGGCCATCTGCCACCAGATTGGCGTCGAGCAGCCGGCCCTGGTAGGTAAAGGCTGTTACCATTGGTGCTGCAAAAACAATTCCTGCCCAGTAGAGTATGACCGCCAGGGTCCCCACTAAAATTTTCTTTCTGTTCATTTTTCTGCCCCTAAAAAGTATTCATTTTTTTATATCTTACCAACAGGCTCGCCAGTCGGAGCCGTCGTAAACCATCAGTTTATGTGTCGTGCTGTCCATATACATGTCCCCTTCGGAGGGGCTCGACGGAGCCGACGCTCTTGGCTGAAGTCTCATCACGTCTTTTACATGCAGTGTCCTTGCCGGTGAATCGGTACCGATACCCACATTTCCGTTTCTTTCGACTCTCATTCTTTCTATGGCATTGGGATCGTTTCGATCGTTCGTCAGAAATCTTAGTATGCCTCCTCCCCGGTTGCCGTCCTGGTCTCCTAAAGCGACGATGTCCGCATATCGTCGATAACCATAGCTGATATTCGCATAATAGGCGTTGAGCAAAAGTCCTGATCCGTGTGTATTTTCATTGTAGGTTTTGGGTTCAATTCGTGCGGTACCTTCATAAATCTGTAGATGCGCACTGGGATTTGTCGTGCCGATACCCACATTGCCGTTTTCATCCACGACAAAGGGGGACATATAGCCCGAGGTGCTGTCTACTCTAAACGAATCGTCCGGGCCTGCGTTAGAGACATTCAACACAGCAGCAGGAGATACCGTACCGATACCAATGCTGTCAGTATTTTGGTAGATCATCGAATCTGTGAGTGTGTTGGCATCTGAGAATTTTGTAATATAGTTGGCTGTTCCGCCTCCGTCGATTACATTTTTCGCCTGCTGCCAGGTACCTGTTCCTGTGCTGTCTGAGGTCAAAACATATCCATTGTTAGCGTTTGTCGGCATCTTGAAACCTGTCACCTGAGCGATGCCGGCTACATCCAGCTTTTCGGCCGGATTTGTTGTGCCGATACCGACCTTTCCCGAGTCTGAATCAACGAACATTGCAGCGGGGATATGGGAATAGACCTTAATATATGTAATTTGTAAATCTCCATCGCAGCCTAAAGTCTCATCCGCTATTTTTATCACAACCTGACCATCAGCGGTATGGGCGGCTATGCCGGTAACTGTTTTTTCGATCCAGTCACAACCATAATCGCTGCTGAGCCCGCCGTGATAGACGTCGTCGACGTATAAAAGACCATTGCCGATTTTGGATTTGTACAGTAAGGTGATCGTATCGGTGCCCGGTACGACAGAAACCGTGATACTCGCAGCGCCGGTGCCTGTAAAGCAGTTTCCAACTCGAAGAGCATCGTCGTCGCCACAGGGATAAGCTCCCCAGATGCATTGGCCTTCGGTTGTGTAGGAATGGCTGCTCTGGTCCTCCCAGTAGTCAAATTCATCCGTTAGTACGGAGTTTTCATCGCTTATCAGAAGATCCCCGGCTACGTGCAGTTTGACGGTTGGATTGGAAATGCCTATACCGATATTACCTGAGGCACTTGCATACATGTCATTACCGTCAATGGTCCAGTCAGTGTCACCAGCGTCGTCGTTGCCGTCGGCAAAACCGGCAGGTATTGCGGCGAGTTCATCCCATGAAACCCCATCCTTTACATTCGCATTCACGGTCGGATCGGTTTCGGCGATCAGTCCGACATCGTCGCCGTCATCCAGTCCC
>CAZNET010000578.1:0-1948 GCA_964571885.1 uncultured Pirellulales bacterium | reverse complement strand
ACACGGATTATCGCCTGCTGAGCTTTTACGATTGTTTGAGGATTCGCGTTATTTAGAGATAGACTCATTAATCCGATCGCTTCTGATGGAACAGCATCAAATGAACTTTGGTTTAAATTTGGGGTACGGATCATGTCATAGGCAATGCAGTGATGATCGTCCTTGAAATTGATATCGACCTGTGCGAGCAGACCGTCTTCCTCGATGGAATGATAGATCACGACATCGTCGATATTTTTAATATCGATCATACCTTCCATGATCATCAATTCTTCAATACCGGCGGTATAAAATTTCTTTTCCCTGACGATCTGGTACCCCCTGTCGATGTCGACCCAAGCAGTAACCACATTCTGTTCTCTCGTTTTCCTGCCTATTTTATTAAACGCCTTGTTTTCCGAAAGAAGCGTCGGTTCTGTGCTCAGCCCCTTGTACTGCCTGACACACCACCTTAACTGTTCCATCGGCTGAGATATGATCATTACGGTGTCGTCATAAGCCACAGCCCCTTCATTTCCGATGAAAATCGTCTGCATACCTTCTATCGGTTCGCCTGTCTTTCCGGCCATACCCAGACCGGCCAGAAGAAGACCCCGCAAAGCATCGCTTTTGCCGGGATACAACACCGCTATCATCGGCGGGTTGTTCTGCTTGATATCGGTAACACCGATCGCCATGCCGCGTATTTTTTTGAACTCGGCCATCATGCTCGGATTCAGAAGTGCTGCCATAATATCACCGGGGGATTTTTCGCCTTTTCCGCTGCCAAGAACAGACAGAGGATTTTCGAACGGAGTTCCCTTTAACATTCCAAGGATTTTTTCTATCTGTTTCCCGGGGCTCCCGGTTTCTATGTAAATAAGCGTATCGGGCGGCATCAGAGCGGCCGGGTCGGGATTGAGCATCTCTTCGAGGATAGGTTCAACTTTACGTATAATTTCTTTTTGATCCGGATAATGGTTTACTAAGTCTTCGAAAACCACATTGGCCTGAGCATCCTGATCTTTTTTGATATAACACATGCCCAGCCGGTACATCGCCATCGCGACAGCGTTTCTTTTCGCGGAACTATTCTCGATAATCTGCTTATAAGCATCCATGGCCTTGTCGAGGTCGCCTTCGATTTCTTCGGCGTAGATACCCTTTTGCAGGAGGATATCGGCCGATTCGGCCGGGACCGGCGAAATTAACGCACAACACAAAATACAGCCTGCCAACAAAATGTTCCAGTACCTGTTCATAATTACTCCTTTCCAAATAGTATTTTATCAAAATGTTATTATTTGCGACAGGAGCAATTTAAGAGCTGTGTGTTACCGTTTTGTTACCGTTTTGTCCTTTTTGTGATATTTATTTATAATTAAAACCGCTTCCAAAACCTTCAAGCGATAAAGAAACAGCGGCTAATGCTGCAAAAACTTATGGATTTTAGGTTTACTTTTTGTGCTTTTTTCCTATACAATTAGAGGTCTATGAAGTCAGAGCGTAAAAAAATAACGGATGCTCAACTGCTTCAGCGTTATATGGACGGCGATGAGGCCGCTTTCCGCGAGATCGTCCAGCGCTACCGAAACGGCCTGTATTCGTTCCTCAAGCGGTTCCTCAACAGCCAGGATCTGGTTGAAGATGTTTTCCAGGAAACTTTTCTTCAGCTCTATTCAAGCATGGAAAGCTTCGACATGAGCAAACCTCTGAGACCATGGCTATTCACGATCGCGGCCAATAAAGCCAAAGATGCACTTCGAAAAATGCAGCGCAACGCGACCATCCCCATTGGAACCATTGTCGAAGACGAACAAATGTCATTCGGCGAGATGCTGAACGCCTTAACTTCCGATAATAAAATGCCTTACGAGGAATTGTCTGAAAATGAATTTTCTGAGAAAGTCAGAGAGGTTATATCGAATATGCCGGATAATCTGAGAGAAATTTTGATTTTAGCCTATTT
>CAZNET010000577.1:0-1952 GCA_964571885.1 uncultured Pirellulales bacterium | reverse complement strand
GGATCGCCGAACTGAGGCTGCCGCGGCAGTTCTTCGCGGTCCACTTCGCCGCCCGAACGTTTGCCGAGGATGAGTTTCCAGGGTCCTCTTCTGACAATGAATAAGCCATTCTGAGAATGCATGACCGTCGCTTCGCGGATCGGTTTTTCATACTCTTCGCCGAGGATGGCCGGCAGGATATTATAACTGTCCTCGCCGGCATTATCCGGAAGTTCTTCGCCGACGACCGCCGCGTAGGTCGCGAGCATATCCGTCAGGCAGATGATCTCGTCGCTTTCGGTTCCCGGTTTGATCTTTCCCGGCCAGCGTGCCACGAACGGCACACGGTGTCCGCCTTCCCAGGCGTGGGTTTTATAGCCTCTGAAATCGCCGCAGGATTTGTGCCCATACGTCTCCCAATCGTCCCATTTCCAGCCTCTGCCGAATTCTTTTTCGCCCGGTATGGCTCCGTTGTCACTGGTTACGAATATGAGGGTATTGTCGGCGAGATTGTTTTTGTCGAGCAGTTCGAGAACCCTTCCGACGGTTAGATCGACATGATAAACCAGATCGCCTCTGGGGCCTGCATCGCTCTTGCCGGCGGCCGATTCGGGCGGGATAGTGGGCCGGTGCGGGTCCGGCGGCATCAGGTGCATGTAGAATGGCTGGTCAGGATTTTTCTTTATATGATTTTCCATCCATTCGATGGACTTGTCTGTGATCGTCGGCCAAAGCTTTTTCCAGTCCCAGTAATCGGCTTTATTGTTCTTCAGTTCACCGACTATATGGTCGTTCTCGATATAGCAGAAGGGCGGCATGCCGGTCGCGCCGATACCGAAGAAGTAATCGAAGCCCAGTTGGAGCGGTCCCGGACGCAGCGGCTTGTCATAATCTACCGGGTACTTATCCTGGAAACCAAGGTGCCATTTGCCCACGCAGGCCGTGGCATACCCGTGCTTTTTCAAAAGCGACGCCACGGTCATCCGGTCTGTATCAATCAGCAGCGGCGATTCGGGGTACAGGACGCCTTTTTTCAGGTACGTCCTCCAGGCATATCGGCCGGTCATAAGGCCGTAGCGGGTGGGCGAGCAGACCGCCGAGGGTGAATGGGCATCGGTAAATTTGATGCCTTCTCTGGCGATACGGTCAATGTTGGGAGTTGGAATTTTCGAATCCGGATTGTAGCACTTTACGTCACCATAGCCCATATCGTCGGCCATGATGAAGATAATATTGGGTTGTTTGTTTTGATTTGCGAATAATTTTGAATTGAAACCGGTAAAGGCACAAGCCGCAGTCCCGGCGGCCAGATATTTTACGAAATCCCGTCTGCTTAAGTGTCCGTTCATCTCGTTGCTCCTTAATTGAATACGGTTTTCATTATGTGTGATTTAAGCACAATTACATGGGTCTGCTGTAGCCCTGCTTTTTGTATCTTTCCAGCAAAGCGGTCAGCTTTTTGACCATCTCCGGTTCTTTACACCAGAGATTTTCCGTTTCCTGGGGGTCCTTATCGAGGTTATAAAGCTGTCCTTCGGGATCACAGCCCGGTTCGAGCGGTTTGGACTGCGGGCCGATGTGATCGCGGTCGCTTTGGCCTCCGGAGCCGGTGCCCTCAATTAATTTCCAGGGACCCTGACGGATGGAGAGATTCGTTTTGGCGCCTTGAAGCACGGTCGCCTCGCGCAGCGGCTTTTGATAATCCTTTCCAAGAAGAACCGGTAAGATCGAATAACTGTCCTCGGCGGCATTGTTGGGTAATTTTTGACCGACGATATCGGCACAGGTCGCCATCCAGTCGGCCAGACAGGTGGTTTCTTTGCTCACCTGACCGGGTTTTATCTTTCCGGTCCAGCGGGCAATAAACGGCACGCGGTGTCCGCCGTCCCAGATATGCGTTTTGAAGCCTCGCCAGTCGCCGCAGGATTTATGGTTATACAGTTCCCATTCCCTGGTTTGATTGGCGGGACCAA
>CAZNET010000576.1:0-1953 GCA_964571885.1 uncultured Pirellulales bacterium | reverse complement strand
CTCGGAAATCGTCGCCCGCGGGATCCATACCGCGGTTATCACCATGGGCAGACGCGGCTGTATGGTCGTTGACAGAAACAGCGCCGATCATATACCGGCCTTTGAGATCGAACTTCTCGACGATGCCGCCCGCGGTGACGCCTTTGCCGGAGCTTTGGCTTCCTATCTGGCGGTAAAAAAAGATATCCGCGACGCGGTCAAATTTGCCTCAGCGGCCGGAGCCATCGCCTGCACCAAATTCGGTTCGATCGAATCGATGCCTACAAAAGCAGAGATCATCGAAATGCTCCAGAAGGATGAAACTGCATAAATTGGAGTATTGTTCGACAGACCATACCTGGGAGTAAACAATCAACGGGATTGCCCAAATCGCTTTTGTATTTGAGAAGCATGCAAAAGGCTTAAAGATCGAAAACGAAGATATTTATCATGAAATTTTAAGGTGTGAAGATGGTTCTAAGAAAACACATGAGATGGCCATGGCGGGGATAGAATGTCTAAAGCGGTCGGTGCGGGATGAGTATATTAAAAAGGCCAAGCTGGGTTAGTACGTGATCATCCGGCACAAGGGCAAGGTCTGCCGGGTCCCCGCGAAAAGAGCCCTGCGCATCATGGACGGCAACGAAAAATAACAGCATGTTTAACTTTGTTGCACATGAAGTAAATTATTGATTCCAGATTCTTTCGATGTGAGTAAGAGGGAGCACTTCAACTTTATCTGTTAAAGGATAAGCATTCGAACCCAGGTAAACGATATAGCTGGCTTGCGGCTTTAAGTCTTTGTATGCGACCCAGAAGCCCTTGGTCGGTTTCGGCGATTTCGACAGCTTCATTTCAACCATGATCGGCGGTTGGCCGAATCCTTTTTGCAGGACCAGGTCCACCTCCGCCTGGGCTCGGGTTCGATAGAAAAAAGCGTCCCAGCCTTTCGGGATTTGGTTTAGTACCTGCTCGATACAGAATCCTTCCCAGCTCATACCGACGATCGAATGGGACATCAGTTCTTCGAACGATTTGATCCCGAGCAGGCTGTGAACGATCCCGCTGTCACGCAGATAGATCTTGAATGTTTTGATGAGCCGTTTTTTAAGATTCGCGTGATAAGGCTCAAGCCGTCTGACCATAAATGTTTCCTGCAGGATATCGAGATATTTTCGAATCGACTGACGCGACAGATCGAGGTTGACAGCCAACTGGCTGAGATTCGCTAACTGGCCGTGGTTATGAGCAAGCATCTGCCAGAAACGCCTTAAAGTCAACGCCGGTATGCGGATATCATAACCCATCGCGGAAAGGTCTCGCTGCAGATAGGTCATAATGAAATCTTCTCGCCAATCGACCGACTCGGCTTCGGTCTTTGCCAGCGTACTGCGTGGAAATCCGCCCCGGGTCCACAGCAGGTTCGTTTGATCTTTCGGCAGTTCGTTCAGCAAAAATGGCGAAAGCTCGTGATAGCTGATGCGTCCGGCCAGCGATTGACCCGATTGACGCATCAGATCCGGACTCGATGAGCCGAGCAGCAGAAATCTTGCCGGGCGTCTGTCTTTGTCGATCAGGCCCCTCAGGACAGGAAAAAGATCGCTTTTCTGCTGAATTTCGTCAATGATAACCAACTTATCGACCTGGTTTTCGAGGAACTGCTGTGGCTGGGCTAACGCCGAATAGTCCTCAGGAAGCTCGAGGTCGAGATATAACGTCTTGCCGGGCCAGTGTTTAGCGATCATCTTGGCCAGAGTCGTTTTTCCGACCTGCCTGGCGCCGATCAAGCCGACAGCAGGCGATCTTCGCAATGCATCGACAATATCCTGTTGTATTGATCTTTTTATCATTTTTCCTTGCTGATTGTAAACTATAGTTGCCAATTAGCAAGGATAAAATCGGCAATTTTCGTATCTGGCTTGAATAAATCCAATAAAACAAATTGCCAGAAACGCTGAAAATACCGTATAATCG
>CAZNET010000575.1:0-1953 GCA_964571885.1 uncultured Pirellulales bacterium | reverse complement strand
TAAAAGTAATCTTGTCCGCTTATAGAAACCAAAGGATTGTTTGACGAATTCAACAGCTTTACTGTAAATATATCCGTCTCATCTCCGCCGCTGTTTTCGGTCCACAGCAATACTTCGAAATATAAAGAATCTGCATCGCCGGGCATAACGAAAGACTGACTCAGAACCGCAAATTCTACCGGTGAGTCCCCGAAATCACCAGGATTGTTGAATATCGCGTTTTCGCTTCCTGTTTCTGTTACAAACAGGATTTCATACAGGTCAGCCGATTCAACCGACCAGCCGTTTCTGCCTTGACTGAAATCACCGTTGGTTATCTGTCCATATGAAACAATATGAAACGACAATACCATCAACACACTACAAGTTACCGTCACCAACTTCATTTTCTTACCTCCTGTAATTATGTTCTATTATTGTGACAGGGACACACTATCCCCGTTTCGTTACTTTTTTGAAGCATCCTTGAATGATATAAAAAAGACGAATCCTACCGTCTTTCATTGATATTTTCAGGGGCATCCATCCACCAATTAATTAAATAATTCGCTATAGTGCGAATATTTTAAGAAAGAGAATTCTAATAATCTCAAGAAAAATGTCAATAGGAATGATTTTATTTTTGAATTCTCTGAAAAAGAGAAGTGATTTTGGACTATTTATGTTTAAGAAATATTAGGGGAATAAAAGAATGATGTTAATTCCGTATGGAAAGCCGAATGGTGTAAATTTCATCCTTGAGAGTACCAATTATAGTCTCGCTGGTTTGCAAAGCATTCTGAGATCCGAAGCCACTCTGCCGCATTTGGTACACACAAATCTTGGTTTATCTACCAGTGACTTATAAATAGCGGGATTTTGATTATGCAACCCCATTTTAACCAACGTGCAGAGATGATTTTCATGGTCTTTTCGACTATCTGCTAAACATGCCATATTCGTTTTCCTGATATCAGAGGGCTAAAAACTTCTACATCCTTCTGGAAGCCTGTTTGTATCCACTAAAAATATACAATATAAAATACCCGAAAGACAAATCAGCAAATCGCTTTTTTGAGAATTTCAGGATATTCTAAGAACGGCAGCAGCTTTAAGTTTAGAATCTTTTATGCAGCCCAAGACCTCATTGGCGTCCTTCAAATCAAACTCCTCAACGGTAGGGGAAATTGGAATTTCCGCGGCAAGAGGCAAAAAATCGACTGCATCAGCTTTTGTCACATTGGCTACCGATTTAACTTCTTTTTCCAGCCAAAGATATTCATCATATACCAGCGGACCAATGGGAGTTTCCTTTCGGATGGCATTGATTATTAATCTGCCGCCTCGTTCCAGATTCACAAGAGCATCAGCAACACATTCGCCTACAGGTGTGAAATCCATGATTTTATTCAGCTTGACAGGCGGTCTATCAGAAGAACGCCCGGTCCAAACCGCCCCTAATCGTCTGGCCAGATCTGCATGTTTTTCAGTTTTTGTAAATACATACACAGGATTCTGCGGAAATTGATGCTTGATAATTTGTATGACGATATGGGCCGAGGCCCCGAAACCCACTAAACCGATGGTCTCTCGGTCTTTTATATCCGCCAAGCGAAAAGTACGGTAACCGATAACGCCGGCACAAAGCAAAGGCGCCGCCTGAGCATCTGTAAACTTATCAGGGACCGAATAAGCATAATTTTCATCTATCGCGACGTATTCAGCGTAACCTCCGTTCGCGTCTTTGCCGGTCCATTGTGCCTTGTAACAAAGATTTTCTCTGTCGCTGCGGCAAAATTCGCATTGTCCGCAGGACCAGTACAGCCATGTGATACCCACCCTGTCGCCTTTTTTGAATTTCGAAGCATTTTTGCCCAGTTTACATACCGTGCCGACGATTTGATGGCCCGGAATGATCCATGATTTAGACGGTACCAATCTGCCTTCAGCCTCGTCAAGATCGGTATGGCAAGC
>CAZNET010000574.1:0-1956 GCA_964571885.1 uncultured Pirellulales bacterium | reverse complement strand
AATATCTAAGCGGTTATATCGACTTTTTTTGATTTCGTACTTATTCATCGGTTATTTCTGTTTGTGATGCTTTTTCACTGGTTTTGATCTGTCCCATCGACCTGCCCGCGTTACGGACAAAATTAATCATCATTGTTTCGGTCATAGGTTTTTCTTCTGATTCAATTTTCAGCCCAATGATTATTTCCACCAGATCAGGTAAGTTATTTCTTTGTTCATCCCATTCATCCTGCCATTGTGACCCGTCAAAAAAACGCAGACTAAAAATCTCGACATCATTTCCAATGGCTGTCAGCAATCCGCCGGGTTCGTTTTCTTTATCGGGATTTGGCCAAATTCTCCTCATCAACCGATTTGCCTGTTCGGTTTGCATTGTGTAATATTCTACTTCATAAACATCGCCTTCCGGTTCTGACCATCTGGCTTTGCTTCTGCTGACGGTATAAAATTTCAAGCTTGTAAATTCTCCCTGCGGTCCCATTTCAATTGTTCCTGTAAACAGCATATTTTTGAAATTTCGGTCTCGATAGATATTTTTGAGATCATCGGCGATCGTTTTTGAGATAAATCGCAACTCAGCGGTTTTATCGATATTATGGTTGATTTTTTCCGAGCTTATGGAAACGGCTCTAAGGGTGCCGACGGCGATGACGGCGATCAGCGCGCCGATGATCGAAGCCACCATTATTTCGATCAAGGTAAAGCCTTTTTTATTGACTCGAACAACGAAAAGGTTTACATGTTTCATAATTCTGTTATCTCACTAAGGTTTCCTGTGCCGTTAAGTCTGGTAGAAACAGAAACGTCGTAATGAAGATTTTGTTCTGTCCAGGTAATAGTCACCTTAACTTCGTATAAATTGCCAATGTCGATCTTTTCAACGGAAAGCTGCCAGTGATACGGCGGTTCCGTTAGCTCAAAATCCCCTTCGGTCATGTTGGAGTTGATACATTCTTCTACGCCGATGTAATCTATCATAATTAATTGTTTTTCCGCGAGTGTTGCGGCGGTTTCATAATGTCTATTCAGTTTTAAGGAACTCAGCGACCGGGTGCTGACAGCACCTATGGCGAGAATCGAAGCGCAAAGAATTACACAAGCGAGAATGGTTTCTACAAGCGTAAATGCTTTTTGCAGTTTCATTTTCACATAAGCTCCCGATCCAAGTCGATCGTATCACTTTTAATGTTTTCAGCACTGTTTGAATACATTTTTGCTTTCCCGTTCATGCCGCAGATATATACGGTAAAATGGTTTTCTCCGTCCCCAATTTGAACGATCGCTTCCTGAGCCGATCCGTCCGGCTGAAATGTAATAGTCTGCTGCTGTTCTTCCATAAGCTGTGGATCGCTCACTTTGATTCGAATATCTTCGAACTTTACGCTGTCGGCAAATTTCATCGGTTTGACATACAAGTCTCTAACAATGACTTGCTGCATTTCTTCGGTCTTGATGTCTACCGTTTCGATATTCAGCATAAAACCGTTATCATTCGTATCTAATTTTAATAGACATTTGCTTTGCCGTTCGATCGCCAGTATTTTTGCGTATTTTGCGGCGAGCAGAAGATCCCTGGCCGATTTTTTGACAAGTGCTTTTTTGTAAGTTTTTCGATAAAATCCGCCGGCCGCGCCTATCAGCAGTACTATCAATATTGTTACCAGCAGTAGTTCTATGATTGTGAATCCGCGTCTATTTGTTTGTTTTAACCTCATTGTTCACTGCCTGCTAATCGTTATAAATATCCTCATTGTCGTTTTCGCCGCCTTGCTGACCGTCTGCTCCATAGCTTATAAGATCGAAACTTCCGGGATTGACCGAACCTTCTTTTTCGTATATATAGGGGTTTTCCCAGGGATCCAGCAATTCGCTTCGTTTTAAATAGGGGCCCCTCCATTTTTCTTCTACTTCCGACGGCGTCTCAATCAGTTCCTCAAGCTGTTGCGGATAAACTCC
>CAZNET010000573.1:0-1962 GCA_964571885.1 uncultured Pirellulales bacterium | reverse complement strand
AAATGTAATTAACTGGAATCTTATTTTTGGTGTCATCTTTATTATAATTGGAAATATCAGCGCCGGTTTTGGGTGGCTGTCACCTATCTTCGCTGCCATTTTGCATTTCGGCAGCTCCTTGTTTGTTGTTTTCAACAGTGCACGGTTATTCAGATACGGCGAAGAACTGGACCGAAAATTATAACATGATTAATGATTAATTTTTTATAAACAGACCATTATGGACTACGCAGTACAAACATTTAAATTGACAAAAGTTTTTTCCGATTGGTGGGGACGTGATAAGGTTCGCGCGGTCGATGAACTGGACCTGAGTGTTAAATATAATGAAGTTTACGGTCTTCTCGGTCCCAACGGTTCCGGTAAAACCACAACGATAAAAATGCTGCTGGGGCTGCTCCACCCGACAAAGGGAAAGGCTTTGTGTCTCGGTGGTGACAGTACGCAGCAGAAGATTAGTTCACGCATTGGTTTTTTGCCTGAAGAGTCTTATTTATACAAATATCTCAATGCCCGAGAGACATTGAATTTTTATGGAAATCTTTTCAGTTTGCCTGCTAAGGTTAGAAAGTTAAGAACCGATGCGCTGCTTGATATGGTCGGCCTTACAGCCGTAGCGAACAGGGCGATAGGGACCTATTCAAAAGGAATGGCCAGGCGCATCGGACTGGCACAGGCTTTGATCAACGATCCGGACCTGCTTATCCTGGATGAACCAACTACAGGGCTTGATCCTATAGGGACAAGGCAGATCAAGGATCTGATCATTCACCTGGCAAAACGAGGCAAAACCATACTGTTGTGCAGTCATTTATTGGCAGACGTGGAAGATGTGTGTGACCGAATCGCGATTTTATACGGCGGAAAAATTCAAACTCAGGGGCAGGTCAGAGAACTGCTGCAGCAATCCGACAAAAGACAGATCGTCACCGGTTCCATCAGTGAGTCAGCGGTAAAACAGATACAGGATATTGTCGAGGTGCAGGAGCACAGTGATTTTGAAGTCACCACACCGATGGAAAAACTTGAATCGTTCTTTATCAAGACCGTCACCGCGGCGGAGCAGGATAAAACACCGACAAGCGGAGCGGTCAGTTCAACGCAAATAGGGGACTTTCTGACAGGTGAAGTTGCGGAAAATATTTTAGACAAACTCGTTTCGTCCGATACAGCCAAATCCGAGACATCGGTTTCCGATGCGAAAACGGATAAGGTTGAAAAGTCCGAACCTCAGCCGGATGAGATATTATTGGAACAGTTGGCCCATCAGTCTGAACAAGTCGAAACGGAATCGGTCAATGAACCGCATCAGGATCAGGCAAAACCGGTGGAAGAGCCTGAAGTAAAAGAAGATATTCTGCGACAGTTAACCAATCCTCGGGAGGATGAACAGAAACCGCAAGATGAAAATAAAGATTCTCAGGAGGGATAAAGATGATACGGAGAATCTGGGCAATTGCGGTTAACACAATCAAGCAGGCGGTACGGATGAAAATCGCCATTGTCTTTTTTGTTCTATTGATCATTTTGCTTCCGACCATGGGATCCGTCATGACCGGCGACGGAACTCTCAAAGGCAGACTCCAGACATTTGTCAGTTACGGCTTATCACTGGTCAGTCTGCTTCTTAGTTTGTTGACTGTTGTCGCTGCCGTTTACACCGTGAGTAATGACATCAAGCAAAGACAACTATTTACCGTTATTACCAAACCGGTTCGGCGATTTGAAATTTTACTGGGTAAATTTCTGGGCATCGTTCTTTTAGATGCGGTATTATTGATTTTATTTGCTTCTGTCATCTATGTAATTGCCGTCAACATCCCAAAATTTGTCAAATCCACGCAGGAAGAGCTGGCGCGAGCCAAAACGGAATTTTTTACCGCCAGAAACAGTCTCCGGCAACCTGTCATTGATGTCAATGACGAAGTCGAGTATATGTATAACTATCTTAAAAAAATCGAT
>CAZNET010000572.1:0-1968 GCA_964571885.1 uncultured Pirellulales bacterium | reverse complement strand
TTAGCGGATCATTTCGAGGATGAGCTGGCAGAATATCAAACGGAGATAAAAGAGGAAAAAGCAAAAATACTGATCGAGGAATTCGGTGACACGAAAATGCTGGCCGTTCTACTTCGCCGGGCGAAAAAACGTTGCCGGCCGGTATGGCAAACCGTGATCATCCGGGCATTTCAATTTGTCGGAATTTTACTTGTAATTCACATTGTCATGTTTTTTGTTGCCGAGCCCGAGGTAACCGTCAATTACATTGAAAAAATAAATCAGCTTGGCCGCCCTAAAGTCGATGAAAACCTGAACGCCAGAATATACTACGACAAATCAGCTGAACTTTATGTCTCCATGCCGAACGATCTAAAGGTGGATAAAACATATGGCGACCTCCCTAAATACTTTGTTGAGCTTGATCCAAATCTATATCCGCTGCTGGAGAAATGGCTCGATAAAAATAAACAGGCTTTTGAGCTGGTGGAGGAAGGCTCTACATTGCCGCATTACTGGCGAACCTATGAGGTCAATGAGCCGAACCAGTCATTGCTGGAGATACAATTCCATAATCTAACCGGTTATAAACACCTTGCAATAGCTTTGATGTGGAGAGTTCAGTATTCAGCTAAAAAAGGTGATGTTGAATCAGCTTTTAATGATATTTTTGTTTGCTACCGTTTCGCAAGCCAATTAAATAATTCCACAATACTCATTGATCAATTGGTAGGGATTAGCTTTTATGCATTGTCTTTATATGGAACGCGTGACCTGTTGGCCGAATATGATTTGGATGATGCTCTTTTGGAAAATGTTTTTGATGAGTTACAGCAGTTGGTAGCAAACAGTGATTATAGAATCACCATGGATTTTGAGAGATTTTTGATTTACGACGAGATACAAAGGATTTATTCACCAAGCGGTTTAATTGATGGACGGATGACCTATGAAGGTGCTAAAAGATGGTCTAAATTGTTAGGAGACAGTCCTGACTTTTCAATTACAATATTTCTCTCGATGTTTGTACAGCCGGATAGAGAACAAACGGCGAAAAAAGCCGATGAGATTTTTGATTACTATCAGCAAATAAGTGAAAAAAGTCCTGCTCAGCTTCATGCCGAAAATAGAAGCAGTTCTGAAATTGAGAAAATGACCGAGAAAATGACCGAGAAAAATTTCTTTCTGAGAACTCTTACACCGCACTATTGGAAAGTCCATCAATTAAGTTACAAGGCAAAAACCGGAGCCGAGGCGACGCTGGCGGTGATTGCTTTAGTCAGGTATAAAAAGCAGTTCGGGCATTATCCGCAAAATCTGCGGGAGTTGGTGGATAAAGGTTTATTATCGCAGCTGCCCATTGACTATTTCAGTGATAAGCCGCTGGTTTACAGGAGAAGCGGCGATAACTTCATTCTTTACAGCATCGGTGAGGATTTCGAGGACGACGGCGGTGTTGAAAAGCAGCACAGAGACGAAGGCGATTTTATCTTCTGGCCGGTCAAAGATTAAAAATAAAAAAATTTCAAAAGTTTCAATTTTTTTCCTCAATCTTTAACCTCTTTGATACGTCTCATTACAAAAGCGATAATTTTTTTATGCCCGAAGCGAACACTTATGATGCTCAGTTCAACGATTTTGTTTATCGAGAACAATGAAATAGACACGTCGGCGGTAAAACGTGCAGTTGACGAATCAAGTATGGCGGATCACGCTGAATTCGTCCCGGATGCACAACAAGCCATAAATTACTTAAGAGCCAACAAAAAGGTTTGCCTTATTTTACTGGATGTTCATCTAAAGTCTCAAGACGGTCTTAAACTGTTAAAAACAATTAAAGAGGACCAAAAATTTCGGCTGATACCGGTAATAATGCTTACAAACGACAGGAACAGCGAACAGATTGAGAAATGTTATGAACTTGGCGCGGTGGGCTATATGGTCAAGCCGATCGATTTTGACCATTTGAGACGAGTCATCGATACAATT
>CAZNET010000571.1:0-1971 GCA_964571885.1 uncultured Pirellulales bacterium | reverse complement strand
TTCGAATAGCGAATAACGCAATTCTGGATTGTCCAGTACTGGCCGCTCATGGTGCTGACCAGACCTTTTTGTGGGTAGCTCGTTGTGCTCGTATCGGGGACATCCCAAAAACCGCCCGGATAATTTGTCCCGCCGTGCTCGATAATGAAGCCATCAACCGTGATGTATTTCAATCCTCGTGTCACCGGCGCGAAAGCCTGCTCTTCGACACAGATTTCAACGGTGTTGCTGTTGATGTCACCGGCATTAACAATGCCGTCAAAATGAACATAGATACGTTGATTCGAACTGTCATACCACCATCTTTTTGGTGCTGCCTGACATTGACTGAAATTGTGTTTTTCCCGATAGAGTTGCCCATCGACAAAAACCATGCCTAATGTCAATTTGTTAGAGCCATCATAATCCGCTGCTTTTTTGGAACGGTTCATTGTTTTGGCATAAGGATTAAAATCGCCGAAGTTCACCGAAGCAATAGACGTCCAGAAGATCCCTGTCGTTCCGGAATCATTCCAGCTTAGTCCAAGTTCGGCCGCTGTTTTAGAGCCTTTGATGATAACGGTTTCACCGTCTGCGGCCTTGAATGTAATGGGATTACCGGCCGAACCGCTGCGAACAGGTTTGACATGTTCGCGATAGATACCTTCATGAACAAGCACCGTATCGCCGGCAAAAGCCACCTGGGCACCTTGGTTGATTGTTCTGAATGGCAACAGTTCTGTACCGGGATTACTGTCGTTGCCGTCAATAGCAACATGATATGTGACTGCTTGAGATAGAGATAATGTTGCTGATAAAATAAATGTAAAAAGTAAGCTTTTCTTCACCCTGACCATACCTACTCCTCCAATAAAGGGCAACAAGGTTTATTAACATTAATATATCACGTCAAAATTAGAACGATTGTATCTAATTCTTTAACAAGCATTATACTAACAAATTTGCTGCTGCCAGTCAAGCATGTTCGCATTTTGGCAAATCTAAATGCTGAATATGAAGATTGGTGTGATATGAATAAAAAAAGAGGCCTGTACGTTTTGTACAGGCCTCATGCATTAGAATGTACTTCTTTAATGATTATGGCCAGTAATAGTCTTCAGGATTGACATCCCACCAGACTTGCAGCATCTTGGCATAATCTTTAAAGTCGATAACTTCATCATCAATCAGATCCATTTCCGTAATTGGAAGTTCAACGGTAATGGGGCCGGGGCCCGGTCCTAATCCGCCTGCATTAGCCAGGGTGATAATTTCACCGTGCGACAAAGCTCTGTTATAGACATAGACTTCATCGATCAGGCCTTTGTATTCAGCCTTATCAGATTTCGTACCGACCTTGAGATGATCTCTCTTGGATTTGCTGTAAATGAAATCAAATCCGGATGAATCGAATTTAGTGTCCATCAACACGCCATTTAAGTATAACCGAATAACATTGGTGCCGTCATAAGTAGCAGCGATATGGTACCAGGTTTCCTGGTCCATGGGATTGGAAATATCAATACCCTCATCACCGCCAGTTCCGAAATCACCAATTTCCACTCTGGGATTACCGCCTCCATGACGCGCTATCGACCAGCCGTCTGGTATGAAGTCTCTGGTGACGAATTTGTTGAGGTACGAAAGTCCTTCAACTTCTCTGGGTTTGACGAAACACGCGACCGTTAAACCATCATCGAAGTCCGCCCAGGTCAGGAAGTCGTTGGCATCCCATTCAGCTGCGGCCGTCCAGGTTGACGTGTCGGAGATATCCCAGCCGTCCGGCCAGTTGGCATCATTATAAATGCCTGAACCGGCGTAGTAATTTTCCGCACCCGGTGCGGTATTCGGATCAGCCGGGTCATAATCAGGCCACCAGTTCACATCACTCGGATTGAATCTGTAATTCAGTACCCATTTTGGATCCGGCCAGGTACTTTCATCACAAGGATCCCACGGTGCCGGCCAGGCTCCCGGATTAGCCGGAATGGC
>CAZNET010000570.1:0-1984 GCA_964571885.1 uncultured Pirellulales bacterium | reverse complement strand
TTTGCTGCACGTTGTTCAGTCGATTTGTGAGATAATCAACATCTACATTCAACTCATTATTACGTCTGGCGGATACAAGACCTCTCTGGTAGAGGAAAATTAATTGTTGATAAATCGCCAATAAATCGTTTATGAGAATTTGCCTGTTTGCGAGTAAATTTTGCAGTATTTGGTTTTCCTGCTGATACGTTCTGGTATGATATTGGGGATATCTGCCCGCACGGGCAACATTAATTTCCTGTTCGGCGATATTTCTTTCAAGGTTTTGTAGTGCTTCATAGCGGCTTTGTGCGATCTCCTGCAATTCCGGTATCCGCGATATTTGTTCGATAAATCGCTCACGTTGTCTCTCATAGGTCCTGGTTGCTTTAATAAAATCTCTTCTCAAGACTAACTGAGCATTTTGTACATTAAGATCTTTTAAAAGTCCATTGGTATTTTCAGCAAGACCGGCGGCAAAATTCGCTTCTACTGTTTCTGTAGCGTTAAGCTTCAATAGGGTTCCTTTTTCTTTCCAGGTTCTAACGACCTGTTGTGGATTGATTGGCTTAGTGGATTCGACAATCATTGTTTCACCGTTTTGTTTAATTTCATAAATAGCGGTATTCCTGAAAAACATAGCCTTTGCCATAAAAACCTGGCGGTCTTTTAAATTGGCGAGATTCTGAATATAATCGATATCAAGTCCGGTGTCAGGTGGTTCGGTGAAAAACTCATTGTATGTATTTTCGGATCTCTCTTCTGTCTGTTCGGCCGAGAACACTTGACCGCCGAGATTGGCATTCGGGTGCATATAAACGATGTCACTGGCCAGCGGTATCAACGCCGCCTCCGAGTAGGCTCCCTGATATTTTCCGCCACCGACAAAGGCTATAAATCGACAATAAGTCAATTCGGTGATTTTTTGACAGAGACGTTTATGTAAAATGAAGCTGCCTCCCGGAGAATCAATCTCAAAAACAATGAATAAGGGTCCGTTGTTAGCTGCCAGATCGATAGACTTTTCGAGGGCCTGGAATTGCGTTTCGTATTTCATCTCATCGTTAATCTGGAAAGTGATAACCTTGTTTTTTCTGCCGGCGAAATTATATTCAATGATATAGTCATTGGGATTTATGAACTCCAAAGACCGTGTCTGATCTTTATAGACCTGCCTTTGGTTTCCGCGGGTTCGTTGCGTCAGATAACCATTAAACTGCTCACCGGTCGCGCGGTGAGTAAAACTGTCTCCAAGACAGAATGGGCAAAACCATAACAGCAGCAGAATATAAATGCTGCTTTTCTTCATTTCTTTATCCCTTATAGTCACTATAATATTATAGCATATATATGTCTGTTTTTCAAACGATGCGATAGATCCTGTCGCTTATCCACCGAATGAATAAATTATCGGCACTCAGGATTCGGGATTTAACCGGGAAATGTAAATTTCTGACAGGAACGGGATTATCGGGCTTAAAGGGTCGAAAGGGGCCTTTGAGAGCAGATTCTGAACGCGTCATGATATATAAATGTCTATGTTTTCAGACCTTCTTAAGGAGGATCAGGTTGGATTATTAAGTTTTAATCCCATTGAAATTTTTCTTTTCCTTTAATTAATTCTGCGGCGTGTTCATTGATTTTTGTCTCTTTAATTTCCGGATCTTTCCACTTTTGTATCTTTTGCTGTCCTTCTTTGATTTCTTCCTGAATTTCCTGAATTCGTTTTCTGAGATGCTCGTATTTGAGTTGTTTTCTCCTGAGGATCAGATCGTATTTTTCGCGCAAAACCGATTTTAGTTCCGCAATAAGTAATTGTTTATTTACTTCATCCGCACTTTCTTTGATTTCTTTAACCAGATCGTCACGTTTGTCATTTAATACCATACTTTGTTTTAATACTTCCGCCAACTCGGGATTTTCTTTTGAGATTTTTATAATCTTGCCGTATTTTCTGATGTTAACACGCAGATGCTTAAAGTATAACCTGGGATTTTCCTCTTTC
>CAZNET010000569.1:0-1992 GCA_964571885.1 uncultured Pirellulales bacterium | reverse complement strand
AAGCAAAATCCGACGCCGCCTGTGTCCTGCCGCTGGATTGGCTTGAACCGCTCCTGGTGAAATGCAAACAGATATTCGAGACCGTCAGAAGCTGATCCAATGACAACAAAACCACTGATTTTTGGCCCCGTTCCCTCACGAAGACTCGGTTTGAGTCTTGGCATCGATCTGGTGCCTTTTAAGACATGCTCGCTCGATTGCGTTTATTGTCAGCTTGGCAAGACAACCTTCCATACCGTCGAGAGAAAAGAATATGTTCCGCTTAATGAGGTCATCCAGCAGATAAAACAAAAATTATCTGAAGACGTCAAACCCGACTATTTGACCTTAAGCGGTTCAGGCGAACCGACCCTGTATTCGAAACTGGGCCAGTTAATATCGTCAATAAAAGAAATGACGGAGATCCCCGTCGCTCTGATTACCAACAGTACGTTATTTTCCGATGCGGGGGTCCGCGCCGAAGCGTTAAAAACCGACCTGGTCCTGCCTTCGCTCGATGCCTGCGATCAGCGGACATTTGATCTGATCAATCGCCCCCTGGCGGGTTTGAACATTGATAATATCATTTCAGGCTTGCAGAAATTCAGAAACGAATATACCGGTCAGATCTGGCTGGAGATTTTTTTTGTCGAGGGTATTAATACCAAACCAAAGCACCTCGGCCGCTTCAGTGAGATTATCAGTATTATAAAACCGGATAAAGTGCAATTGAATACCGCTGTCAGGCCGACCGCTGAATATAATGTCGGCCCGGTCAGTCATGACAAACTAAAAATGTTCGCGAATCAGCTCGGAGCCGATTGCGAAGTCATCGCCGATTATTCGAAACTGTCGATCGGTGAAAATCTTCAGATTGAAGCCCGGGACGTCCTGGCAATACTGAAAAGAAGACCTTGCCGTCTTGAGGATATCTGCTCAGGTTTGAACATTCATAAAAACCATGCGATCAAAGCACTCACATATCTCCTCAATCAAAAAAAGATAACCACACAAGAGAAAAACAAAGTCATTTTTTACAAGGTTGTCTAAACCAACTTTAGATTATCTAAAAATAAAAAATATCCTATTTTGAAAATTATGGTCATTAAATTGGCCATTTTTGTAAAGCAAAAGCGGGGATTGGCCGATAAATCATTGTAACAGCGGTCAATAAGTGAATTTTTATAAGAGATTGCAAATAAAAATGAAAAATTCACTTTAGTTCTTGCTAATCAGACCGATAAAGAAATCAAGCGTTGCTTGTATCTCAAAACTGGATAAGTAATTTAATTTCGGTGTTTCCTTCATGGAAAAAGTCATACGACAATTTGTATTAAACAAAGGCAGGGAGAAATACATTTTCCGTTATGAGTGCGGCAGTGAAGATCAGCTTATCGATTCACTGATCGATCAGGCTAAAAATGAGAGAACAAGCTTTGATTGGTTTGACGCGGCGGTCCTCAGCTATAAATTAACTCAATCGCTTATTTGTCAGGCCGATAAGTTATTATGTGAGCCTTCTGACGATTATCACACCCAGCCATCAGATATGATCGACGGCGGTGATTTTGTTTGAATTATTAATCATGGAAGATTGGAAGAAAGATATAGGTAGGTAAAAATATGGACAATAGCTCAATCATTCAGGAATTCTTAAATTACTTAAGATACGAAAGAAGATTTTCAGAGCACACAGCAAAATGCTACGGTGCTGATATGGCTCAGTATGGCGCCTTTATTAAAAATGGAAATCCAAAAAGCCCGCCGGTTTCAGAAACGATTTCCCCGGAGACTCATCCGTATGGCCAGACTTCAACGGCGACCGCTGTCGCCACAGAGTCAACAGTGGACATAGACAATATACTGATTAATTCAGGGACAGATGCGGTCAGGTCTTTTATGGCTTCGCTGAACGAGCAGAATTATTCCAAGACAACGATCGCCAGAAAGCTCGCGACATTGAGAAGCTTTTACAAATTTCTGGTAAAAAGGGGCAAGATCAGCTCCAATCCC
>CAZNET010000568.1:0-1993 GCA_964571885.1 uncultured Pirellulales bacterium | reverse complement strand
CGAAGCCTGCCGCTGATCACATCCTCATAAAAAATATCGCCGGTTCCGGTATTGGTTCCTCCGCCGGCTTTGATATGTTTCATGACCAGTGTTCGGCTCGAAGCGTTGTCCACCGCTGTGGCGGAATTGCCCGGTTCGAAAACGAACTGATCGATCACGACCACGGGCGGCGCGCCGGCGCTGTCCACGAGTTTAAAAACGGGAACAGGCTGATTTGAAAAGTTGATCTTGGATTCACAGCCGACCAGTCTTCGAACCATGCCCCGGATCTCGATCGTTCCGCTGGTATTGTAAGTATCCTTCGGAAAATAAACGGTCGTTTTACCGGAGTCGATCGCGTTTTGTATCTTTTCTGTATCATTGGCACCGGGATAATCTTTTACGTTAGCCCAGTCGGCAAAATCCTGGTCCCAGGGAACATCGGGTGTTTCCTTAATGGGAAGGTTGAGTGATATTTCGTCCTGATCGAACAATGACATCGCGGGATGTGAAACAAATTCCGAGACACAGGGCCCTGCTTCATCGTCTCCGTGACCGCCGGTGTTGTCGATGGCCGAATCGTAACCGCAGGTTTGAACATTTCGTGCAAAAAGTACGAACTCGTTTTTGATAGCCGCCGTTGAGCCGGCGGCGCCTGATCCGTAAAGCCGGGAATCGATCAGTGTCATCGTGCTGTCCGGAGTTTCGTTGTACACGGCCTGGACGGAATTGTAACTGAGCAGGCCCCTGATACTGATAACCTGTCCTTCATTGTGAAAACCGTATTGACTTTGGCCTTCCAGAATGATGTGTTCAAAGGTCTGGCTGTTGTTGACCCATTCGGTTTTAATGCCGACATCGTATCCTTTGATGTGAACGTTCTTCACTAACAACGGCCCGTTAAGGTTGACGTAGCCCAAATCGAGACCGATCGACCCCAGTCCGTCACCTGAAGTGATCTTGACATCGGCAACGGCGCCGTTATTGTTCGACATGAACTGCATACCGATCGCGCCTTCGTTTCCGGTTCCGGTGTCGATCGTTAAATTGCGAACACAGTTGCGGAAATTATCCGCCGAACCCATAGAACCGGTCTGTATTACTGCTTTTGGACTGCCGGAATTCTGATAGCCGGAGCAGTTGTCCTTCAATTTAATGATAGTGTTGTCGGCGCCCTGTCCCTGCAGGATGACCGCTGAGTAGTATGGCGTCGGCCAGGTGATCGTGTTTGAGACCAGATAGGTGCCGGCAGGAAGATAGACCACTTTGTTAAGGTTATTGTTCAACGCATTTTGGATTTCAGACGTGTCGTCACTGATGCCGTTACCTGCCGCGCCGTATTGGGTTTTCACATTCACCACACCCGCGTCAGAGGGATAGATAATGTTTTTGTGGAAGCTGCCGGACTTACCCCAGTTTTTAGTAAGAGCAGCATAATCGAGAAAATTGATACCGCCATGGCAATTAAGATCTCCCGTATTCGGATCGACGTTGGCACACGATGAATCGAGCCATTGGTTCATCTGCAGACGCAAATCCAGGTAATCAACCGTGCCGTCGAAATTCAAGTCACCGGTCGCGTACGGCCTGGCAATCGCAAATGAATAAAGCAATAGCAAAGCGATGATCATATGGACCCAACGGTGTTGAAACTTATGCTTGATAACTTGTCCGGTTTTGGAACCTATGAATACGTTACGTTTTTCTTCAACCATTTTTTTTTATAGCCTCCTTAAATAAACTAAAGCTTTTCCAAACTGCCGATCTTTTTCACCTTTTCATTAATAGCCAAACCTGACCAGTTAATGGCTGAAATAAGTTAAATATAATTTTTATAAGCTACTACATTCCAAGAAGAGGAATTAGGTACCTTTAATTTTATTACCATTCAAAAAAACACGTTTTATCTGTATAATGTTCCTATGGAGTATAACTCAAATCATTTGTAATTAGTATTTGATCGATACGCGAACTTGATTCTCTTGGTTTGATGGTCAGTGAATTGCTGCCCGAC
>CAZNET010000567.1:0-1998 GCA_964571885.1 uncultured Pirellulales bacterium | reverse complement strand
CGATGCCTCGAGCGACGCCGCCCGCTCCGATAACGGCTGTTTTAAGTCCTTAAAGTAACTGCGGTCGGTTTTCAGTGTTGTTGTTATCGAATCCAGCGCACCGTCGCAATCGGTATTGTAGGCCTTGATATTGCCGTCTCCGGTAATTAACAGCGTGTTGACTGCCTTAATTTTGTCTGCAACCGAATCAATATGTCCGAAGTTGGCTTTGGCGTATTCTAATGCATTTGTTTTGTGCGGAATGGTGACACTGAAGCCCTTGAAATCGAGCCATTTGCGTGAGATAACATTATCCATAAACCGGAAAAATTCTTCGGTTGAGCCTTTAATCAGCAACGGCAGATACAGATCGTTTGCACCAATACTCTCGAAGCAGGCGTTGTGAATCGCAGGGCTGAGCGAATGGCCGACCGGATCGGCGATGACACCGAACAGCCTTGTATTTTCGTCGATCCTGGCACAGCGATAAAGAGACTTGAACTTCTCAAGCGTTGCCTGACCCGGCGCGGTCGAACTTGCATCATCGAGACTGGCAAAAGTAAGAAAACTGCCCAGCTTCTTCGCCAGCAGTCTTGAGATAAAGCCGTCTTCACCCATACAAAAGATAATGCGGTCGCCGCTGGTGTGGTGTAACAGGTCAAAAGCCTGGAAACAGTCATTGATATGATTGGCCTGATAAACGAGCTTGGGGATCGCCGCAGAATACACATTGAGCATATGGCGGTGGAGTTTTCGAATATCGTCAAACGGTTTTTCGAAATCGTGAGCGGAAAGGATAAGTCTTGTCTTGGGACTCGAGGCCATTGCGCTGCGGATGATCTCAGAAACCACGGGAGACGAGATAAAATTATCAAATTCCATATCGACAAATTCGGCACCGGCTTTGATGGCGGTTCGGATGATCTCAACGCGAAAATCCAGCGGAAACTTCCGAGCGCCCCCTTGTTTTTTATCCCTGCATGTGACAATGATCGGTATTTTGGCGGCGGTCTTCCGAACTTCTTCGATTAACTTCGTTGTCATTTCGGGTGTAAGATTTTCCAGGTAATCAACGCGCAGTTCGACTATGCCGGCCCCGGCTTTGACTGCGGTTTCGATCTGCCCGCGGGCCTTTTCAAAATCTGTCGCGGAGATAGGAACTGCCAGTTGAGTCTGCATACCGCAACTGTATAGCAATCCAAAGAAAAAAATGCAAGTCTAAAACGAAATTAAGTACAGACGCTAAAAAAACTTGCATATGCCGCCCAAAATCGTTAAAGTAGTCTTCTGATATTAATTGGAGGTATTGTAATGATAGGTAAACGAATCAGATTAGAGCGTATTATCGACCGCAATTCAGGAAAAACAGTCATCGTACCGATGGACCACGGAGTTACAGTCGGGCCGATTGCGGGTCTTGAAAATATGGTCGAAACAGTCAGTAAGATCGTTAACGGCGGTGCGAATGCGATTTTGATGCACAAAGGCATCGTCAGAGCAGGTCATCGCGGTACCGGCAGAGATGTGGGTTTGATCATTCATCTTTCAGGCGGTACTTCGCTTAGCCCCGATCCAAATGCGAAAGAACTTGTCTGCAGTGTGGAAGAAGCCATTAAATTAGGCGCCGACGCGGTGAGTGTGCACATCAATCTGGGTGCTGAGACAGACAGGGACATGCTCAAACAACTTGGACAAATCAGTGAACGCTGCCTTCAATGGCAGATGCCTTTGGTCGCGATGATGTACACACGCGGGCCGAAGATCAAAAACGAATATGATGTTGAATATGTCAAACATGCGGCCAGAGTCGGTGCCGAGCTGGGTGCTGATATCGTCAAAGTCCCTTATACCGGTACGGTTGACTCATTTTCCGAGGTGGTGGCGGGCTGTCCGGTTCCGGTCGTGATCGCGGGCGGACCGAAAGCAGAAAGCGACAAACAGATTTTCACAATGGCCGAAGAAGCCCTCAAAGCCGGTGCCGCAGGTTTTTCGATCGGCAGAAACGCCTTTCAGCACGAA